>JABAAC010000128.1 GCA_014238965.1 Phycisphaerales bacterium
ATCCCATCGCCCCGTCGCCTTGTAACACACGCACAAACGAGTCGCCGGAACCAGAAACAACAATCGCAGCAAGGTCTTGATGACCATCATTGTCGAAATCGACTGCTGTGATGCGTGTAGGCGCATTGCCAATTGGAATCACAATCGCAGGTAGAAAGTCACCCGGGCTACCCGGGTCCTGCAACAAGATGGCAACCGTGCCATTGGTGGTGCTGGTCACGCAAATGTCACCACCACCATCGCCGTTGAGATCGCTCACGGTGATGCCACCAGGATTTGCACCGGTTGTGTACTGGGTCATTGTCAGCGCAACGCCATTGCTTGCAAGCGCGCCACCACCGATAACAGCGGTCTTACCATTGCCCTGTCGAGCTGATAAAATATAGTCTTTTTGGTCCTCTTCTCGACTCGGATCAAGGCCCGCCGGATCGCCGCCCGCTGGAATCATGCCACCGCCGCTCATACCGCCTCCGGCTGTGCGGAGCGAAGGAGACCCAAGATACATTTCGTACATGCCGTTGCCATCGCCGTCAACATCTGACACACCCACCGCAAGGTCACCGTACACATCGAAGTCGGCATTGACGCCAGCGAGACATGTTGGCGGACCGCCAACGGCAAGGGTTGCCTCATTAAACCCGTTGCTTGGATTGTTATCGTCGTTGTAGTAGAGGGTCACGTCTTGTGACAAGTTGTTTGCAACGGCCAGGTCGTTGCGACCATCGCCATCAAAGTCCCCGCTGCTGATATCGACTGGCTCGTCGCCCGTTTGGATCACAATTTGCTGCGATACGCCACCAGCGCCGTCGTTTTCAAAGATGACAAGACTGCCTGGCGCACCTGCCAAGGTCACACAAATCTCCTCGGCACCGTCGCCTGTGAGATCGACAACCTCGACCCCCGTTGGATCACCATCGACTATTGTCGAATTGGGATCGCTAAAGTCGAGCAGGCCTGCGAGCGAAACGACTTCGATAGCCATCTCCCACTCGCCACCTGTGCTCCAACACTCGGTGCAGTCACCCCCATCGCACTCGAGCGTGTCACAATTGAGATAGATCGGCACACCGTTGTGGCTATAACTTCCGTCATCGCACAAACCATCGCCAAGCCATGTACTTGGGAAGCAATTGCCGAAACAGTCTTCCATTTCGCCCGATGGACAACCGCCAGCGCTTCGTCCAGGTGCGCCGTACTGCACTTCGAACGCCAGCCCATCGGCTAACCCCGGCAGCACGATTGCATCAAAGAGCCCCTCACTTGGCGCCAGACCAGATGAGATAAGCACGAATCGGTCACCCTCAACAAGCACTGCAGGATCCTGAATGGCGCCAAGCCCGACACGCAAGCCGCCGCCCAGCGCGGGGGCCTTGGACGCAGTGGCGACGCGTGCGCCGGGCATCGTGTCGGACAAGGCCAATTGCAAACTAGAGCCCGACTCAATACGAAGTTGCTCGATCACCCTGAGCACACCACTGCTGTTGATGCGCAAAATACCCGCTTCCCCGTCATCGCCCACGTGCATATCGCGACCAACATGCAGCGTGCCCCATTCAACGCCTAGCCCAGCGGTGCGGATATCCGCTGGAGCACTGACGTTGACTGATCCAGTGACCCGCCTGTCCTTCCCCATCAGTTCAAGTCGTACCTCATCAAATTCGACACGAAGCGAACCAACCCACTCCTCCAAATCGAATGTCACGGCGTGCGAATCCGCCAGCATTAGTGAAAACACGCCGGTGGCTGAACCATCTGGCGGCACCGCCCAGGCATCAGGGTCAGACATATCATTCGGCCACGATGTATTGGTCCAGCACACAATGTCTTCGATTAGAAAGTCGGCAAAGTGAGCGCGATTAGTTGCAGACCAACTGTCGCCGGCGCAGTAGGCCGTCGCCAGAAGCGTGGTCCCACTCTGCGCAATCCGATATCCCAAAAGATCATCAATTTGAGCATCGCTTGAGACCAAGATCCGGGTGTTCGTCCAATCACCAAACGACCAACCAGCGTCTGGATCCCGTTCAAACACGGCAACAAGGCCTGCACCAGGTCGCATGTAGTCACTTTGAGGACTGCCGATGAACACCTGTTGATGCTCCGCGCTGAATGCAACGCTCAAACCAAAGTAGTCAATCGACCTTGCCGTCGGGTTGTCGAAGAAGGAATCTAGGCTCCAGGTCGCGGGGCCAGATGCTGCACTTGCATTGAATAGCATCGCGTCCCCTGAACGATCGCCATAGAGCGCAGACCAAGGCGCACCGACAAGAAGCATGCCATCTTCAATATCGACGGACCAACCGAAGGCGAAGGTTTCCCACGAATCGGAGAACTCATCGCCGGGTTCAATGGTCTGTTCGTGTGACCACGTGCCACTCGAGCTATTCCGTCGGAGTATGTCGACGGAACCGGCCAATTCACTCGAAGATCTTGCATTGCCCACAGCAACCACTACGTCGCCGGCAGCATCGATGTCCAGATCAACGCTTTGGCCAAATTCCGACGGCGTCGTGATGATATTGGGACCAAATGTCGCTTCTAAAGTTGCAGCCTGCGTCGATGCATCCCATCGCCAGAGATACACCACGCCATTGTTGCTGGTTCCTCCATTTGGTGCGCCGATGGCGATGAAAGACTCGCCAGTTCCCGATTCAATATCAACGCTTGTGCCTGTATCCCCACCGGGCGAAGGACCTGTCATGATGGCTACACTTGACCACGTATCACCGGTCCGCTGGAACAACTGTCCCCAACCAAAGCTTGTCGATCCAGTGTTGTTAGGCGCACCGACGATCGCGAGATCTCCATCGATTGCGACTGAATACCCGAACTCAGCATTCACCCCAGCCCAAGAAGGTGCCACAAGGCCAGCCGATGGCTGCGCCGACCACGGCGCACCATCACTTGGCCGTGTGTACACGTGCACAGCTCCAATCTCGCTTGCATCGTTGGGGTCGCCCACAATCGCGGTGTTGTCTGCGATGGCAATGGACCTGCCAAAGGATGGTGTGTCGGGCCCCGTCCACTCTGGCCTAGTTGTCCAATGGCGATCTACCAATACAGGTGCAACTGGCCTCGTATCGGATTGCCAACCATCGGCACTTTGCATGTAGGCAAAAACACCACCGGCGTTGTCGCCACTAGATGTATCCAAATTTTGGGCCCCAACGAAGAGACCCTGCCAGCCAATGGCAACAGATCCACCAAATTCGTCCGCCATCGCTGCCAGTTCCGGATTGAGCGTTGTTTCCTGTTGCCATACACCCGCCGTTGGAGCGTGGCGAAACACCAATGCCTTGCCATTCATAGCCAATCCACCAAGCAACGAGCCCAGTACGGCAAGATCATCTTTTACCGCAACTGCATAACCAAGCCATTCCGTCCCACCTGGGGTGGCATCCATAAGAATGTCTTCCTGCACCCAAGTACTGTCATATGTATACGACACCGCCCCGCCGGGAATGTTGATGTTCAATGGCGCAACGCCAATCAATAACACCCCCTCGCCCGCTGCTGCATCTATCGCAATACTGAATCCAAATTGGGCCAACTCAAGCTCCCAATTGGAAGGTGCATCGAGCGTCTGTTGATACACGGGGAATGCATCGTCGCAGTAGTAGACATACGCCTGCCCCCGCCGATCGAGACCATTCACGATTGAATATGGAGCGCCAATGACCAACGCAGTTCCATCATGCGCCAGTCCATGCCCCATGCCGCTGGGGGTGGCGCCCCGCGTATCGGGTAACGGCACACGTCGTGACGAGCCGGAACGCCCCAGTTCAGTCACCCAAACGTTGCCGGTTCCGCCCATAGAATTGGATTCCCCTAAGGCTGCCACAAAGGCAAACGTGTCGTTGAGCGCAACTTGACTGCCATACTCACCATCGAGGACACCTGAGATGCTGTCGAGGGTTTGCTCTAGCGACCACACACCGCTACTGCGTCTAAAAATGAATGCTTTGCCCTCCACATCCCTATCTTCATTCATAGCCCTCGGTGCCCCAACAATGACCCGCACGCCTTCGAGAGGATGTGGATAAATGTCAACAGAGGAACCAAAGAGTGCGTCCTCAATCACGCCCTCGGGCACGAGTGTTGAAAGATCAATTGAGTAGTCCCACTCATTGGTTGTGTCATTCCAAGCGTGGACGAAGGCCTTGCCATTATTTGTCGTAAAAAAAGCATCTCTTGGCGCACCAATAACGAGTAGTTCATCGAGGACAGCGATAGAGGCCCCCGCATGGTCATCCTCGGCCGCGTCGGGCGCTTCGATCAAGACAGATCCATCTGCCAAGAATTCGTTCCGTAGGGCAGTTCGCCTATCAGCCGCCGTTGCGGTTGTGCCGATGACCACAGCCGCCAAGACCGGTACACTCCACCCACATTTACGCATGGCCTTTCTCCTCCTTCATCAGTATCTCTAAAGCCAACCCTGCCGCCAAGTTAAAACCCCTAAGACTCGCATTTCTGGCTCGGATACGCTCCCAAGTGACAAGTGAGTTGGGCTTATCGCACAATCCATCGCGCAAGGAGGCCACATGCACGTTCTGACAGCACTGCTCATCTGCTCGCTTACCTTTGTCGCCCTTGGGGCACATGATGGCTCTACACC
>JABAAC010000043.1 GCA_014238965.1 Phycisphaerales bacterium
AAGCGGGGTTATGCGGCTCGGTGCGTGACCGTGCCGGAAAGCGGGTGAACGGATTCGAACCGTCGACATTCACGTTGGCAACGTGCACGCCCCCCTTGGGAAGTTCAGACACAGCAAGTACTTGCGAAGAGCCCGATTCGACCCCCAGCTTATTCGCCAGCAGTTGCAATGCGACTGAAGCGCAACTCAAGCAACTCATCGCTGCGTGGCCTTCGCTTCCTGAGCCTGTGCGTGCAGGCATCTTGGCGATGGTCGCTGCTACCACTACTTCAGTTGGTTCGTGAGCTGACATGCCCCGTGCGTATCGATGGACTCCCGAAGGTCTCGCTGCTCGTCAAGCATCCGCACGTGAGACCGTGCGTCGCTGCAAGCCTTGGCTGAAGTCCACAGGGCCAAGGACGAAGGAAGGCAAGGCTGTCACTCGGCAGAACGCCATCAAGTGGGGGCACAGGATCGAACAGCCCGAGATCGTCACTGATCCTGACGTGGCGCTAGGGCAACTGACAATGGCGCTGTGGCTCTTTGAGGAGTCACCTTCGGAGCGCCGCGCAGCAGTGGCCTACACGTGGTGCCAAAGGCTCGTGGATCTCGGCGCAGGTGACGTGCTCAACGGCTTCCCCGCAAGCATTGTCGCTGAAATGGGGACCTCATAGATTCCCTCAGTTTCCCATTGATGTCATAGATGCCCGTTCTCAGGGTGTTGGCATCAATGGCATCTATGGGCAGGGGCCCCAAGCTGCCAACAGGACCAAGATATCCTCAACCGTAGCCATGCCATCGCCACTCCAGTCGCACTTGGAGGCGTTGCCGAAGTCTGCAATCAACTGTAGAAGATCTTCAACGGCCACATCACCATCGCCGTTGCAGTCGCCATCGCAACTGGTCGCACAGTCGACACTGGAGCATGCGACGAAATCACCCATGTAGGTGCCGCCACCGGCAACACAGTTGGACTCAGGCAGGGGGAGGCAGACGGTTTCACTCACACAGCATGCGCCTGTTGGATCGGGGGACCCATACATGAACTGCAGCGTCTCGATATCGCCCTCACTCAGATAATCGCGCTGCCCCATGACATCCTGATACTTCTCATATCCGGGCAAGCAGGTCATGGTCGGGCAGCCGGTGCTGAAGCCCCACTGGCTGTAGTGCATGACCGATTCAAAATCGTACTCGCCGTAGTTGGGGCACTGCTCGCAAATGTCGTAGTTGTAAAGCTTCTCGGGATCAATGCACTCTACGTTCACCGCAATGTAGTTGTCGCGATCGGATCGGCTCTGCTGGTGCAGGCGACCCAATGCATGGACCAACTCATGGCAGATGATGAATGGAGAGTTCCAGTTGTACATGCTCAGAGGCTGACTTCCGCCCACCATGCCGACGTAGGACCAATTGCCGCCGTCTTCAATGATGTGGATGTAGTTGGGTTCATTGGTGCGGGGGCTGAAGACCATGCCGGCCTTGGCCTCAAGAAGATCCATCGACGCACGAGTTCGATCGCGATTGAGTTGGCTGATCGAGGCGTCGAAGTCGTAGTAGACGAGCCCGTCGGGCCATTGCGTTCCGGCCATCGCTCCTCGATTGCCCGCAACGCGACCAAGATCACACGGCATGATCTCACGCTCACCGCCTCGTGGTTCTTCCGCATCTGCTGCTGCAGGGAACAGAACCACTGCGGAAAGGCAGGCTGGCAGAATGCCGAAGCCCAACACAGCACGAGCAATCAGATAACGCATGGCTTCTCTCTCCTACAGCCATGATCCCAAAGCGTGCGGGCAGGTCAAGCCTCGTTTGCAAGTATGGGCGCAGGGGTGCGTGAGGCGTTGTTGTCTTAGATGCCAAGCACCTGAGCAGGGGCATCAATGGCATCTATGGCATCTATGGACAAGCGCCCCAACTGCCAAGCATGTTCAGCAGGTCTTCGATGTCGACGACACCGTCGTAGTTCGCATCACCCGTGCACTCAACAGGGCAGGAGACATCACTGCAGCCGGCCAACGCTCCCGCAAAGGATCCGCCTGCGACAAAGCAATCTCCAAGAGTCGCTGAGATGCACGCACCATTGAGACAACATGCACCAGTGCCAGAGGGGCCACAAGGGCTATCTGCACAGCTGCTGCCATCACCGAAGTACTCGCCTCCGCTCGACGAACAGTTGGCTAGGGTTACTCGAACACACTGGCTGCCAAAGCAACAGGCGCCGCTTGGACTGCCTTGACACTCGTCGGGGATGCCATCGGCCGGGTTGGTGTCGATCGCGCCCGCCAAGAGTTCGCACGCGTCCGATGTGCCGTCCCCGTCGCAGTCGGCAAGTGATTCGCACTCGTCGGGGACGCCGTTGGCGTTGCAGTCTTCGGATGTTCCGTCTGCGGTATCGCACTCGTCGGGTACGCCGTTGGCGTTGCAGTCTTCGGACGTTCCGTCGGCCACGTCCTCGCTGTCAAGCACGCCATTGTCGTTGCAGTCATCGCATCCGCCGGGAACGTCGCAGCAGTCGGGAACGCCGTTTCCATCGGTGTCGAGGAACGTGCCATCGAGAATCTGTCCATAGTCGACGATGCCGTCGCCGTTGCAGTCGGCGGACCATTCGATCAGATAGCCACTGGAATGTGGCCATTCAGGACCATCATCGCTCCAGTAAAGCGCATCAACCGATCCACAGAAGTAGTCCAGAACGGATTCGGCTTGGTTGGCATTGTCAGGCTGGTTGCTCGGATGGCAGTCGTTTTGATTCCACGACTCATACGACCACGGTTCATTTGTTACCCAGGTCCAGCCGCCTCCAGGCTCGCTGTAGTCAGGTGAGGTTCCATCTTGGAATCCGCCAAGCCAAATTCCATAGTCGCCTTGCTCATTGGCATTGGAGATTCCAGCAATAAAGAGATTCTCTTCAGCGGAAGTGACAGTGGCCAAGTGGCCCCCGACACTGATGCAGGAGTCGGATGCGTTGCCCCATGAAATTCCAGGTTCTAGTACTTCTTCATACCAATGCCCATTGCCACCCTCGGCCTCGGTCCATTGGACTGCTTGGACTGCTTCACAGATGTCAGGAACACCATTGCCGTCATCGTCGGCGTA
>JABAAC010000079.1 GCA_014238965.1 Phycisphaerales bacterium
AGTGACACAATGAGGCCCCCATCGAGCATGAGCAGTTCTAATGGCACAACCCAATCTGGCACGCTCAGGCAGCAACTCAGCAGCCAATCGGGTGACCCCGCTGCAATACCAATGTCGTTGAGCGCCCGTTGGGACACTGGAATCACCGTCCCGATGGAGGTGAACAAGTGAAACAGCATGTGCACCAGCCACATTGCAAAGCCAAGAGGAAGCAGTGCCATGGCCAACCGTCCAGCGCCGCTGCGAAGCGGCAATGCATGCCCTCCGAGTCGTGCGCCGAGTCCGCCAAGCAGTGGCAATAACACAAGCGGTGCGAGCACCGTCATACCAAGCACCATGATTGTTGCCGGGAGCACCGTCGTTGTGAGGGACCAGTTCGCGGCGATGGCATCTTCCAATTCCAGCACTGGTCCAGTCATGCCCATTGCATTGGCAAAGGCGCCAAAGAGCAATAGGGCGACAAGCGCGATCATGTCTGGTCTGTCCAGCGCTCGGCCCACGCCGCCACGCCAGCCCGCGTGCGTGAGATCTGCGCCGAGCTTTCGGGGCAACACACCTACGTTGTCATGTGGACACGCCCGCACGCAGTCCATACACCACGTGCAGTCCATGCCTCCACGTTTTGCCGGTAGATACAAGCCCGTCTCGCATCCACGCCCGCCCGGGCCACCATTGATGCAGTCGTGGGTGGTGCAGGTCTTGCAGACACTCGTGTCCCGCACGCCCACTTCGCGTGGTGAGACCATCGACTCCACGAAGTGAAACTGGCCGATTGGGCAGACCCATTTACAAAATGATGCGCCTTTGAAGAAGCAATCAATCGCAAAAGCCGCCACGAAGTACCCCACAATGATCCACGCGGTCCACCAAGGGCTATCCCAAAGTGACAGTACCTCGTAGCTCCAGAGAAACACCAGTACGAGCGCAGCAGCGAGCCACTTATTGCGAAGTGCGCGTGGCCATGGCAGTGTGTCGAGTCGCAATCGCTTGCCCAATTCACGTGGCAGCATGAATGGGCAAGTCCAACAAAACAGATTGCCCGCAAGCAACAGGGCCAATACGACAAAACCTCGCCAATGCGTCCAAGGCAGCACGCCCGCTAGGTTCATTGGGCTTGTGCGTGGGCCAAGCAAGCCATCAATCACCATCAGGACTGCGACAATCAGCAACACACTTTGCACGCAGCGTCGAGCGGTACGCGATCGAAACATAGCGCCAAGTACGGGCGTGCGAAGAAGGTCGCCTGGGCGGCGGCGTGGGCGCCGCGGAGAAGCTTCCATACCAATGGATCCACTGGGCCCACCATGAATGGGCAGATGCACGGTCCCGGAGATCGAGACGGTCACAGCGAGTGGTTGCTGTACGGGTGGTTTGTAGAGCTGAGGCGCAAGTTGTTTGACCAGAATCCAACCAACTGGAAGCAAGAATGCGGCTGATCCAACCACCCACATCAGTGCCCCGGCGGCGCTTTGGTCTGCCAGGGGTGTAAAGCCAAACAGTTCTGGACCGCCCTCGTACAGGTCATAGATGGGTGTCGTCCAGAATGTGAAGGCCGCGGAGAAAACGGTGTTCTGAATGTCCGCCGCAAGTAAGTACGGGACCATTGTCCATCGTGGCCAGATATTTTCACTTGGCCATGGCTGTATGACCGGCCACCAGAAGAGAAGGCTTGTTGCAAGAAATATGCCGTGTTCAATTTCGTGCCAACTTTGGTCGAGCACCGCTAATTGGTACAGCCTCGGCGCATGCCAGACCCAGGTGGCGATCACAAACAATGGCCATGCAACAGCTGGGTGCACAAGCATGTGCAGGCACCGTCGAATTGACGAGTTTGTCAGCAGTGGTCCAACCCAGGCGCTGCGCATTCGCCAGGGCAGTCCTCGAAGCAAAGGCGGCCCCGGCCAGCCCAGTAGGAGCAATGGGGGGGCCACCATCATGAGCAGGATGTGCTGCAGCATGTGAGCTTGCAACAGCAGGCCACCAATAGCATCAAGTGGGGATGAAAGTGCGATCCAAATAATCAGCAAGCCGCCGCAGAATGAGACGGCCCGCCCGGGTCCGTATCGCTGGGGCATGCTCTTGTGAAGGGCGGCCCATCCACGCAGATAGACAATGGCTGTCAGCGCAAGAGCAGCCGTCACGAATGGTTCGATCGTCCAAGAGCTCAGGACTGCTTCGCCAAGATCCTGCATGGGCTTTGCAGGCTAGCACGGCTGACATGGCTCTCGTGGTCTGTGCCCACATTGGAGCTATCGCCGCAGAGTGTCGATCATTGCTCGCGCAACCGCTCCGGGAAGAAGGGGGGCACATCCTGCTCGGTGGCACGAGGGGTCATGGAGTAGCCCTGTGCGGCCTCGTGCATGTTCTGTCCGTGCAGGGTCATCAAGAAGGCGGTCACGGCCTTCGTTTCCGATGGCGAAAGATGTTTGCCGTAGGCAGGCATGTTTCCACCACCTTGAATGACCTGACGAATGATCTGGTCCGAATTCAACCGTGTGGCAACATCATCGAGGGCCGGGCCACGGTGTCCGCCCTGGCCATCCAATGCATGGCAGTTTCGGCACTGTTTGTTCTGTATGACCATCGCACCTTGCAACTCCAATGGCGAACGGCCACGCACATACTCCACCGGAGTGGGTAAGGCACTCCAAGCGTTCATTACAGGCGACCATGGGGCTTTGTACGCCAAGTATGTCAGGCTGCCTAGACACACCATCAACATCGTCACGAACAACACTGATATGGGCCGCCTGCGCCAATGTTTCTCGCCACTGCCAGCTAAGAATGGCAGCATGATCAATACGCCCGCGGCCAACACTGGGAAGCCAATGATCAGGAAGGTTTCCATGTATGGCGGCAATAGGGCCAACACAGCGAAGATCGACTGGAACCAGAAGTCCGGCCGGGGTGCGGTGTGAATGAGCATTGGATCTGGCTCCCCATTGGGGCCAGCAGGACCAAAGAGCATCGCACATAAGAACAAGAACGCCAGCACAATGCCGCACGCAATCATGTCGCGGCCAGCAGCATTAGGGAAGAACGGCATGCCCCGCTTGTGGACTTCACGTTCGTACGTGTCTCGATAGGTCGCTTTGTCCACCAAGACCCCTGGCGTGGGTGTCTCATTGATTCCACACTTGATGACCAGCAACAAGTGCACGCCGATGAGTGCAATGAGCGAGCCAGGTAGAACAAAGACGTGCAACGCAAAGAACCGAGACAAAGACTCGCCGCCAATGATCGGGCCGCCGAGCACGAACTGCACGAGCCCTGGGCCGATCCACGGGACACGGCCGCCCATGGCCATGCCCACGCTCATGCCCCAATATGCGTCCTGGTCCCAACGAAGTACCTGTCCGGTGAAGCCCATGCCCAGCGTGCATACGAATAGCAATACGCCTACGATCCAGGTCAATTCACGTGGATACTTAAATGCGCCGAACAAGAACACTTGGATCATGTGGATGGACATCATCGCAATCATCAAGTGCGAACCCCACACATGCAGCGCACGCAGGAACCAACCCATTGTCTGGTCGTAGTTGAGGTACTCCAGCGAGGCATACGCTTCGTCGGCGCTGGGCACATACACCAAGGCCAAGCAGATGCCAGTCATGATTTGCAACATGAACAGCATGAGTGTCATCGACCCAAAGACGTACCACCATTTGGCACTTCGTGGCACGGCATGCGACATTGTCGGACCAAGAGTGTCCTTCAAGCCTAGGCGTGCTTCGAACCAGTCAATGATGGGTTGAATAATCGTCATGACCTACGGGGTCTGCTGCAGCGTGGGCAGTCGCCCGGCCTTGATTTCAAGATTGCCGTTTCGAATGCGGGTCTCGTACGGGTAGAGGCCACGAGGTGGGGGGCCAGCGGCGTGTGATCCATCGGCGTAATACACCCCGCCGTGACATGGACACATGAATAAGCTGGACTCGGGGAACCATCGAACCGGGCAGCCCAAGTGCGTGCAATTGATCGCAAACACGGTGAAGGTTTCGCCCTTTTGTCGACGTACCCAACAGGGGGTGTCTGCGGTGTAGCCATCCCATGGCGTGGTGAACGGGTTGCGATACTCACCTAGCCGGGTTTGATCTTCAGGGAAGTTCTTGATCGGGCCCAAGGACACCCATTGTTGGAAGCCGCCTTGTTTCCACGAACTAAAGATGTAGCCCACAACCGGAATGGCGATGAGTACGGCGACAATGGCATTGATAGATGCGCCGAGCCAAAACAGGAAGCCGCGACGAGATGGCTCAGGCTCGGGTCCTGGGCCAAGCATTGCCGGATCAGGTGCGCTGCGATAGTCAAACTGCTCGGGCATCAGTTCTGGCTCCCTACATCAGCGGTGTCTGGATACGGGGCGCCGGGAAACTCGACTCGGTGCGATGTCAACCACGCCACAAGGTCATCGATTTGCTTGTTGGTCAAAGGCGAGGCCAATTGTGACGCGGCGATCGTACGTGTGCCTACTTGGCCACGCCAATCAGGCATGCCAAGATCGAGTCGTCCGCAGATGATGGCGCTTCGCAGCGCTTGGTCGCTGGTCATGGCGAGGAATGCGTTGTCGACTACGGAGCCAGCCGTTGGTGTACCGCGTCCATGGGCACCGTGGCATGTGGCGCAGTGAGTCGCGAATACCACCAAGCCATTAGCCGCATTGCCTGGCTTGCCTTGAAGCGGCGGTGCGCCCTTGGCCGAAGCATCTGTTCCCCACGCTTCACGCATGCCATTGACAATGTCGTCGACTTGTTGGTCCGTCATCGGACCACCTTGGGATGTGGCCATTGGCGGCATCATTGTGCCGGACACACCATTGACAATGACGTTGCGGAGGTAGTCATCGCTCGCTATTGACATGTACACAGGGTCATTCAGTGGCCTTGCCGGACCAAAGCGGCCATCTGCACCATGGCAACCCGAGCAATAGTTCGACCACAGTGGGTCGAATTCGTGCACCTCAGACTCAGGCTTTGGCGCGTCGGCCCTGATTGGGCGGCCAGGCATCCAATCACAGGCTGCCAAGAGCGCAACGGCCAGCAGGAGCAATAGTGTCGCGCAACGAAGCATCATGCGTCACCCTCTTTGGTCGAGGGAATGCCAGGTGACTCCATGCCCATGCGTTCAAGGTAGGACCAGTTCTGCATTGTCGCGATTTTCTCAGTTCGCATGATCCACCAACTGCACACTATGCCAAAGGCAACTTGGCTTGCGATGAACCAGCCCCAGTCAATATTGGTTGCCAATGCCGGGTTCACCACGCTGACGGAAGCCCACGTGAGGCCGCACCATATGGCGGGAATGAACAGTGCCGCCCAGAACATGGGCCATTTTGGCAGCAGCGGCATGATGACGCCGTACACAAGGCCTATGAATAGCGACATGATGAGGTGAATGCCGATGCCAATGGCCAACGCGCCGCCATCGAATGTGGTGAGCTGTTGGGTCGTGAGGTCGCCCATGCTTGGAAGGACCGTTCCCGACAGTACGTTGACGGGGAACCACAAGCTGCCGTGTGCGATGAGTCCGCCAATGAGGGCCACCGCCGCCATGACGAGGCCGCCGATGAGACCACCCCAGAGGCCCGCAGAGTACGGATGAATCTCCAGTGGCAATCGAGCACGGTGGGAGGAGGCCTGCATCAGCCGGGCGACTTGGCCCTCGCGAGGCTCAATGGAGTCGGGGTGTTGATCAATCAGCGGTTGGTACTCACGGGCATCTGGAATGACCTCTCGCCACCAGTGCACGGCGCCAGCGAGCCCAAAGCACAAGCCAACGAGGGCCACGGGCCAGGTGGTGACGATGCCCGCGAAGAGCAATGTCAGTCCGAATGCCGCAATCAGTGGGCCTGCGCAAGGGCAGGGGATCTCAATGGGTGCTTGTTCTGATTCGTGTTGTTCTGACATCAGCAATTCACCCGTAGAACCCAATGATGTAGACGACTGTAAATACGAAGATCCACACGCCGTCGACGAAGTGCCAGTACCAACTCAGAAGATCAACTTTGCCCGCATGTCGTTTGTGGTTGTACCCGCACAAGGTCAGGACCAGCACGAGTGTCATTAATGAAAGTCCGATGGCCACGTGCGCTGCGTGGAACCCAACGAGCGTGTAGTAGCACGAGCCAAAGAGATTCGTATTGATCCACAAGCCATCATCGGCGATAAGGCCGTACCACTCCTTGCCGGTGCCGATTAGGAAGACAGCGCCAAAGGCAATGGTCAGCAGCCAAAAGAAGATGAACCGATTCATAGCGCCTCGCTCGAGGGCCTTTACCGCCAGCACAATCCAAATACTGCTTGTCAGCAGGAATATCGAGTTGAATGACACCGCTAGGGGTTGCCATGTGGCTGCTGAAAACGGTGCGTCCAGGACGTCTGTGGGATATGGGCCGCTCAAGTCTTTGCCGATGTAGAACAGGTAGACGGCGATCAACGTGCCGAAGAAGAAAATCTCCGTCAGAATCAGCATCGACACACCCATCTTGCCCTTGGGCAAGTTGTGCACAGGTGCAAGTGGCGGCAGCTCAGTCGATGTCTTGAGCGTGCTCATTCGTACTTCCAATCCGGATCATCTGGGTGCTTCTTGTCCCAAAGGGGGCGACGGCTTCGCACCTCAGGATCAATGTCGTAATTCCACGCCGGCGGTGGGGAGGTGGTCGACCACTCAAGGGTCCATGCGTCCCATGGGTCGTCGCCGGCGGGCTTGCCCTTGCGAAGCGACCGGATCACGTTGTACGTGAAGCATGCCACTGCAAGCACTTGGAAAATCACGCCAATCGATGTCAGGAGATTCCAGAACTCCCAGCCTCGATCAGCGTGATAGGTATAGACGCGCCTGGGCATACCGAGCATGCCAGATACATGCATTGGGCCGAAGGTCAGGTTGAAGCCAATGAGCAGCAGCCAGAATTGCCACTTGCCGAGTTTTTCGGAGAGCATTTTGCCGCTGGCTTTGGGGAACCAGTAGTAGATCGCTGCAAAGATTGTGAAGACCAAGCCACCAAAGAGCACGTAATGGAAGTGGCCTACAACGAAGTAGGAATCGCTTACTTGCCAATCAAATGGGACGACTGCCAGCATGATGCCCGTGAGCCCGCCAAAGAGGAACTGCACTAAAAAGCCAATGGAGAACAGCATCGGCGTGTGCAGTCGAATGCGTCCTCCGTACATGGTGGCAACCCAGTTGAACATCTTGATGCCAGTGGGCACTGCGATGAGCATGGTTGATGCCATGAAGGCCGTGTTGACAGCGGGGCTCAGGCCCACAGCAAACATATGGTGAACCCACACGCCTAGCGAGATGAATCCAATAGCCACGGTCGCTGCAACCATCAGTGGGTAACCAAAGATCACTTTGCGAGAAAAGACGGGAATGATTTCCGAGACGAATGCAAACGCTGGCAGAATCAGGATGTACACCTCTGGGTGCCCAAAGAACCAGAACAAATTCTGCCATAGCACGGCTGAGCCGCCGCCTTGTACGTCGAAGAAGTGTGCACCAAGGGTTCGATCAAACAGCAGCATGACTTGCGACGCAGCCAAGGGCGGCATCGCGACCACAATGAGGATTGCATCGATCAGCATGATCCAGACGAACAGTGGCATCTTCATCAAGCTCATGCCTTTGCATCGCATGCAGAGCGTGGTTGCCACAAGATTGATGCCTGTGGCAATCGAGCCAAAGCCAGACACAAGCAGGCCTAAGATCCAGTAGTCCGTACTGTGGCCGCGTGAGAAGGTGCGTTCTGTCAGCGGGGCATACGCGAACCAGCCCACATCCGGTGCGCTGCCCATGCCATATAAGCCCTGGCCGCCAAAGTAGGAGAAGTACAGCAGCAAGCCCCCAAGCAGGAAGAGCCAGAAGCCAAATGCATTGAGTCGTGGGAATGCCATGTCCCGTGTGCCGATCATCAGCGGCACTAGGTAGTTCGCAGAGCCCAGCAGAATTGGCATGCCTACAAGGAACACCATGGTTGTGCCGTGCATGGTGAATAGCCGGTTGAATTCATCGGGCATGAGCACGCCCATGTCCGACCACGCCAACTGCCATCGCATCATGACGGCTTCAAGGCCACCGATGATGAAGAAGATCAGCCCAGACATGATGTACATCAGGCCAAGCTTTTTATGGTCGACCGTTACCACCCATTGGTGCAGTTTGGACAGCGCCGGAGCGTTGGTAAGTAGACGAGGTGTATCTGGTGACGCATTCATTTCAGCGTCTCCAAGTAAGCACAGATGAGATCGGTTTCGTGGCGTGAGAGTTTCATCGATGGCATATCACAGCCGGGTTTGATGTTCTGTGGGTCCCAGACCCATTCGCGAAGTCGATCGGGCGTATTCGCCGCGGCGCCTGCGCCGAGCACACTGCGGCTCATCAAATGAGTCAAGTCAGGCGCAAACGTACCGTCGGCCACTGTGCCTCGAATGGTATGGCAGTTGATGCACGCAGTTTGCATGAAGAGGTCGTGCCCTGCGGCAACGGAATCGTCTTGAGCAGCGTCGAGTTGTTGATTGGCAACCCAGCGGTCAAAGTCCGCTTCACTGTGTACGTATACGGTGATGAGCATGTTGGCGTGCTGATTGCCGCAGTACTCCGCGCACTGGCCGACATAGGTTCCCATTTGGCGAGGCTTGAGCCAGAGGTGGTTGGTTCGGCCGGGCACTACATCCTTCTTGCCTGCAAGTTGGGGCACCCAGAAGGAGTGCAGGACATCTGCGGATTCCAATGTCAGGTAAACTGATTGGGCTTCGCCGTCCTTTGTCAAAGGCAGATGTAACTCGTTTGCTGTGACAAATCCCAGTTCGCCGTAATCGAATTCCCACCACCAGCGGTGGCCTACGACGGTGACTTCCAGTGAGCCTGGGGGTGGTTCCTGCTTGTCAATTTCAAAAATGCCTCTGGCGGATACGAGGAACAAAATGAACACGATCAACAGTGGAATGACCGTCCATGCAAACTCGATGGGGTTTGATCCATAAATTTGTGGTGGCTCACCACTGTCGCCTTCATCTCGTCGTTGGCGATACCGAATGATCGCCCAGATGATCAGGCCTTCCATGATCACGAAGATGACAGCGCATATCCCAAAGACGAGCCAGGTGATCTCGAGAATGATCTCAGCGGGCTCTGAGCGAGGCAGAAACATGCTGGGCATTTCAGGCTGGCCTGGTGCGCACACCGGTGCTGCAGCTGCAGCGTTTGCCACAAACAAGCCAATTGCCCATGTCATTGCGATGACTCGGCCAGCCACGATCCACTCCCAGTGCCCACGGTCATCCTGACCTGATACACCTAGGCATGACCCTAGCATGCCTGTTTAGGGATGGGCAAGTGGTTGAGGCCATGCGGCTTGAACATTGAAGACTTCATTTGGCAAACCGCAGTAGCCAAGATGCGCCGCGTTTCGTGTTGCAGCAATTGAAGTGTGCATGGCGCGAGTTTGCCAACACGCCCATTTCTGTGGACGACTCATTCGCTGCAGGGATCCACAGACCATTCAAATCATGGCGTGAGCCTTTGGCTCATGCACTATGGCCCATGGCCAGTGAACGACGCGTCCTTCAAACTGCTGATTGAAGATCGCTCTATGGCAACGCGCCCGCCGCCATGGTTCAGGGCATGTCTTGGGGAAGCTATGAAGTGGAAAGGCTCTTGTGACTCAGCGGGCTGTCACGGTTTCATGCACGCCTTTGCGGCCAACACTGTAGTAGACGAACCCACGGTCATGCAGGGCCATGTCGTGATACACATTGCGGCCGTCGAAAAGCACAGGCGCCTTGAGTTTGGCCTTCATCGTGTCAAACTCTGGTTGGCGGAACTCCGACCACTCGGTGCAGAGCACTAAAGCATCAGCGCCGTCGCATGCCTCGTACATGTCTTGAGAGTAACTCATCACAAGGCCGAACTTCTGGAAGGTTGCTTCGGCAATTGGGTCGAATGCGGTCACCGTTGCGCCTCGGGCAAGGAGACCTTCAATGATGGTTTTTGCAGGTGCTTCACGCACATCATCGGTCCGCGGCTTGAATGCCAGCCCCCAGAATGCGAAGTGTTTTCCAGTCACATCACCGTCGAAGTGTGAAAGAATGCGGTTTAGAAACCACTTTCGCTGTGCCTGATTAACTTCATGTACGGCTTCATTCAGCAAGCATGGGATGTCTGAGTCTTGGCCCATTTCGATAACAGCCAGTGTGTCCTTGGGGAAACACGAGCCGCCGTAGCCAAGGCCTGGATGCAGGAATTTATCGCCAATACGCTTGTCAGCGCACATACCTTCGCGGACGCGGGCTATGTCGGCGCCGTAATGCTCCGTGATGCGCGCGATCTCATTGATGAAGGAGATTTTTGCAGCGAGCATCGCATTGCTTGCGTACTTGACCATCTCCGAAGATTCCACATCCATGAACATGAGTGGATTCGATGGGCTCACATAGGAGTCGTACAAGGTAGTCAGCAGTGCGCGGCCGCGATCGTCTTCAATGCCGCAAACCACTCGGTCGGGCTCTTGAAAGTCCTTGATGGCGTCGCCTTCTTTGAGGAACTCTGGGTTGTCTGCCACCGAGAATGGTTTGCTTGTAATGCTGGCGATAATTTTACGCACATTTGAGGTGGTGCCAACTGGAACGGTCGACTTCACGACGATCACCGGGTGTTCCACGGTACAGACGCCTGACTCGATAGCCTCGCCAATGTCGCGGGCAACGGCGTGAACGGCGGAAAGGTCGCTGCGTCCATCGGGGCCTGTGGGTGTGCCTACACAGATGAAAATCAACTCGCCATGGGCGTACCCGGCAGCTTTGTCTTCAGTGAAGTGCAGCCGTCCAGCCTTAATGTTCTGTGTCATCAATTCCGAGAGGCCAGGCTCGAAAATAGGGCATTCGCCTCGAAGCATCATGGCGACCCGATCAGGATCAATGTCAAGGCAGGTGATTTGGTTGCCTGTATTTGCGAAGCACGTGCCCGTAACGAGGCCGACGTAGCCGCTGCCGACAATGGTGAGATGCATGGGTCTAATAGCTCCGTTGGTACACGAGGTGAAGCGGCGCATATTAGCAGGCTGCCAGCGTTCATCGGCCTCTTTGCCATGTCCTGTTCAAGGGCAGAGCTTGGCCTCGATAGACAACAACTTTGCCTTTAATGCAAGTGCAGGGCCTCGTTTGAGGGTGCCGTGAAAGCCACCTAGTCCCGTGGTACTGAGCACCCGGTGGCAGGGCGTCAGCAGGGGCTGGGGGTTGGCTCGCATGGAGCTCCCTGCCGCACGGACGGCTGATGCGTTGCCAGCGGAGGCAGCCAGTGCGCCATAGGTACATGTGCGGCCGAGTTTGATTCGACGACAGGCCGTCCAGCAGGCCTCATAGAACGGTGGGCCATCGGGAACAGGTATTGGCGGGGCGTCAACGGTCTCTTGAAGTGCAGCTTGAATCCACGCGGCGAGTTCCGGAAGCATGTGCTTGTCTTGGACCCCGTTGGAGGTGCTCATGGCACCATGCAA
Source organism: Phycisphaerales bacterium (assembly GCA_014238965.1). Classification (GTDB taxonomy): domain Bacteria; phylum Planctomycetota; class Phycisphaerae; order Phycisphaerales; family SM1A02; genus JABAAC01. The sequence goes on from JABAAC010000079.1 coordinate 11,498, forward strand.
TGCCATCCATTGCGTTCGAATGCTCACGCTGTCAGCTAAAAGGAGCAATGGCCCTGCTGGCGTTTGGACGCTTCGCCAATGGGTCCTTGCAACTGGCGAGTGCTCTGGCTCGGTGGGTACCCGTTTTGGTCGGGTCGTCATGGGTGCATATGGTAGAGCCCATTGGAGAGGTATTAGAAGGTCATGGCACTTTCGCCTCACATGTGGGAAAACGCGTCATGTCGGTGTGGGCCTTGGTGGCTCGCTGCACCTACAATCGCGCACCATGAATGCACACGCTACCACGCTTGACTCAATGTCCGTTCAGTTACTCGAATTACTGCATGCAGCAGATCCTGTTGCCAGTGAGATATTGGCAGCTGAGGCTGCACGGCAGGATCGAACACTCGAGCTCATTGCTTCTGAGAATCACGTGTCCATGCCGGTCATGCACGCAGCGGGATCGTGGATGACGAACAAATATGCTGAGGGGTATCCCGGGCGTCGCTACTACGGCGGGTGTGAACATCACGATGCGATCGAGCAGTTGGCGATCGATCGGGCGTGCGAGTTGTTTGGCTGTTCATTTGCAAATGTCCAGCCGCATTGCGGCGCGAATGCCAATACAGCTGCATTCATGGCGATGTTGAAACCTGGTGATCGGGTGTTGAGTTTGCCCATTAAGAGTGGCGGGCATCTAAGCCATGGTTTGAAGCCTAATTTCTCGGGCACCTTCTATGAGATTCACGACTACGACCTTGATCCAGAGACGGAGCGATTGGACTACGACCATATTGCACAGCGTGCCCGTGAGGTGCAGCCGCAGATGATCATCTGTGGGTACAGCGCGTATTCCAGAACGATTGACTTTGAGCGATTCCGGGCTATTGCCGATGAGGTCGGTGCTGTGCTGATGGCTGACATCGCCCACATTGCGGGGTTGGTAGCAGCTGGAGTGCATCCCTCACCATTCCCACATGCCCACATCGTGACCACGACGACGCACAAAACGTTGCGTGGCCCTCGTGGCGGAATGATTATGTCCAATGACGAAGACGTCGCAAAAATGGTGAATCGCAAGGTGTTCCCTGGCAGTCAAGGCGGGCCGCTCATGCACATCATTGCTGCCAAAGCTGTGGCGTTTGGCGAGGCACTGCAAGAGGAATTCAAGGATTGGGCAGGGCAGGTTGTGAAGAATGCCCGGGCGTTAGCTGGCGGCCTTACAGGGCACGGCTACAGGCTCTGTACTGGAGGAACTGACAATCACTTGTTGCTTGTTGATTTGCAGCCGCGAGATGCTGAGCTTACAGGTGCGGATGCTGAGTGTTGGCTGGAGCATGCGGGCATCATTACAAATAAGAATGGCATTCCAAACGATCCACGTCCGCCAATGGTCACGAGCGGGCTTCGGCTTGGGAGCGCTGCACTGACCAGTCGCGGCTTAGGCACTGATGAGATGCTTGCAGTGGCAAGTTTGATTGACCGTGTGCTTGCTAGCGGCGGTACTACAGAGGTGTGCAACGCTGTTCGCAGCGAGGTGCATGCCTTGTGCGATCGTTATCCGCTCTTTCATTGATCTTCAAGTGTGGCAATGTGGCGCGGCAAAGCAGTGTCTATTGCCTCACTGGTGGCTCATTGGCCAAGTGACTGCTGCCGCAGCCCTTGGTACACGATCGCAGTTGCCGCGCAGGCCAAGTTGAGGCTCCGGATTCCCTCAACCTGTGGCAGCGTCACGAAGGCTGCTTCCCCCCAGCGATTGGCAATGTCAGTTCGTACGTCAGCAGGTAATCCGCAACTCTCACTGCCAAACAGCAAGTAATCACCATCGCTTAGGGGTATCTCCCAAACCGGATTTGTCGCCCGTGCGGAACATGCCCAGAGCTTCTGAGGCGATTCAGCCTCAAGAAAGCCGCTCCAAGAGTCGTGAATTCGAAGATCCACGTCTGCCCAATAGTCCAGTCCCGCCCGCCGAAGCGACTTTTGGGTCAGGTCAAACCCTAGCGGCCGGATCAAATGAAGCCGACAGCCCGTCGCAACGGCCGTTCGGCCAATTGTGCCGGTGTTATTGGGGATTTCTGGTGCATGTAGGACAAGGTGAAACACGGCTGTCGATGACTGTACCCACTTGCCCAACTGAGGCTCGTGCGCCGCTATAGTCAGGACCCCCATGCAGTCAGGGGCAGGAAGTGAACAGCCAAGGAAGCATCCATGCCAAAGCACAGCACCCAAGACATTCGAAACATCGCACTGGTTGGGCCCTCCGGGAGTGGCAAGACGACGCTTGCTGAAGCCATGTTGGTAGCGACCGGGGCCATTGGGCGAGCAGGCAAGGTCGAAGACGGCAGCACGATCAGTGACTTTGGCGACTTGGAGAAGTCATTTGGCCACTCCTTGTCCAGTTCACTGGTGCACGTGAGCCATGGCGGATGCCACATCAACATCATCGACACACCTGGCCGCAGTGACTTTCTGGGCTTGGCAATGGCGTCGCTTCCAGCAGTTGAGACCATGGTGTTGGTGCTCGACCCCGACACGGGCATCGACCCCGTTTCGCGACGCTTGATGAAACTGGCGGCCGCTCGAAATCTGCCTCGTGCGATTCTGATCAACAAAATTGACCATGGTGATCCTCTTGCGGTTCTTGGAGACATTCAAGAAACCTTCGGAACCGCATGCTTGCCCATCAATTTGCCTACGGGCGGTGGTGGGGCAGTCGTGCGCTGCTTGCAAGAGTCTGAAGGTGATTCCGATCTTGGTGACGTTGCGGAATTTCACACATCGCTCGTCGATCAGATCGTTGAAACCGACGAAGCGCTTATGGAGGAGTACCTCGACAAGGGAGAAGTTGCGCCTGAAGCACTGCTTGCTCCATTCAAGTCCGCCATGCGAGACGGCCATCTCATTCCTGTTGGCTTTGTCAGCGCTATCAACGGTGTCGGCGTGAAGAAATTCCTCGATCAAGTTGCAGACTTGTTCCCAAATCCTGCTCAAGGCAACTTCCGACCTATTGACAAGGTGACAGACAACGACGTTGAACGTATTGAACTCACCGCTGACCCATCGGGGACAACTGTCGGTCATGTATTCAAGGTGGCGAGCGATCCCTTTGTGGGCAAATTGTGCTACATCCGGGTTCATAATGGGACGCTGTCGCCTTCTGAGCAACCTCGAGTCGATGATGGGCGCAAGGGCATTCGCCTTGGCCACATTCTGCAGCCACAGGGCAATCAAACAACCGAAGTCGACACTGCAGTTCCTGGCGACATCATTTGTGTTGCGAAGGTTGAAGACATTCATTACGACAGCACGCTGCATACGGTTAGCGATGGGTATGCAAAGATGAGCAGCATTCCGCTTCCTAAACCCATGTACGGTCTTGCCATCGAAACCACCAGCAAGGGTGGCGAATCTAAGTTGGGCGAGGCCATGAGTCGCATGATGGCCGAGGATCCAACATTCGAACTGGATCGCGTGGCAGCCACGGCTGAACAGGTCGTTCGAGGTCTTGGGGAATTGCACTTGCGTGCGAAGCTGCAACTACTCAAAGACCAATACGGCGTCGAAGTTGCGACACGTCAGCCAAAGGTTGCTTACAAGGAAACCATCCAAGGACAGGCTGATGGCCATCATCGCCACAAGAAACAAAGTGGTGGATCCGGTCAATTTGGTGAGGTGTACCTTCGTGTTGAGCCAGTTGCCCAAGATGCAGAGGGCATCACTCGAGGGCTACTGTTTGTAGATGACACTTTCGGCGGTTCGGTGCCCAAGCAGTTCCTTCCCGCTATTGAAAAGGGTGTTCGAAAGGTCATGGTTGATGGTGCCATCGCCGGCTACCCCATGCAGAACATCAAGGTCAGTGTGTATGACGGCAAGCATCACTCCGTGGATTCCAAGGAAATTGCATTTATCACAGCGGGCAAACGTGCATTCATCGATGCCGTCCAGAAAGCTCGTCCAGTCCTTCTGGAGCCCTTCGTGAAGTTAGAAATCACGGTGCCTGCAGATCACATTGGCGACATTTCCTCAGATATGTCGGGGCGGCGTGGCCGCATTCAAGGCACTGATGTGCTTGCTGGAAATCAGGTTGTTGTGCATGCCGAGGCGCCGCTCTCTGAAGTCATGATTTACGCAAATCAGCTCAAGTCCATGACTGGTGGGTCAGGTTCCTATTCAATGGAATATTCTCACGATGAACAAACGCCGCCAAACGTGCAGGCTGACGTTGTAAAGTCATTCAAGCCCACCGCCGACGAGGACTAAGCGCAACCCATGTTGGCGGCAATCTCCCCACGGGGGCGACGTGGTGGCCCAGCGCCAGCGTAGTATTGCCACATGCTCATTCGCACAGCGGACCCATCGACTGCAGTTCCGGTCACCATGGACGGGGCGAAGGGTGTCAGTATGCAAGTAATGGTGGGGCAAAGCGATGAGGCTCCCAATTTTGCCATGCGGCACTTTGTTGTTGTCAGTGGTGGTCACACGCCTCACCACAGCCACCCATACGAGCATGAGGTCTACATCGTTGAAGGCGAGTTGGAGGCTGAATGTGGTGGTGTCACCAAGACAGTTCGTGCAGGGGACACGATGTATGTTCCAAGTAAAGCCGTTCACCAATTCCGCAATACCAGCGAGTCGCAAGCGAGGTTTCTGTGCATGGTGCCTATAGCGTCGGATTGTGGCCAGCAGGTGCCTGGAAGTTGACATGAGCGATCTCGATACACGGCTGAGTCCATCGCACCTTTGGCCCATTGCGCCAGAAGCAGCCTTGCTGGCAGTTGGCATTGCCTTTGCGGGATATGGCTGGGGCGTTGGCATGGCAGTCATCGCCGGAGTGGCAATGCTGCTCACACTTGCTGGCTTTTACATCGGCATTGCGATTGCCTGTACCGTTCCATTGGCCATTGCAATAGCGGTGACGCCATTGGCAGTTGGCTTGATCTTGCCAAGCCCATTTAGCGCATTGTCAAGTGGCTTGGTCGCTGGAGGAGTTGTTGGTGTTGTGCTGCTAGCGCTTGTCCCAATTGCAATGCAGATCCATTCGAAACGCGAGGGCCCTGGTGTCGAGTGGTCACCGATGCTTCGAGATATTCGAGACTCTGTCATGCTCAGTGATACTGCCAAGCGTGTTCTGTTTAGAGATCGTGAATTGGAGTTGTTGCAGCAGACCATTGCAGATGACATTGAAGCGTGTGCGTTTAATCGAGCGCTCGTCTTATGTGATGACATGGAACGTCTCCTTGGGGCGAGTCATGAGGCAGAAGCGCTCCGGGAGCGAGTCTTGGCTGCGCGTAATCGTCAACTGGCCGCAGAGATTCAGAGTGAAAGCGAATCTGTTGTAGCACTCTTGGAAAGTGGTTCATGGGAAGAGGCCGATCGCGCTGCCCAGCGGCTGCAGAGGCTCTATCCAGACTCCCCGGCCTTGCATGGGCTGCAGGGCCGCATTGCAGCTGTAAAGGGCCGCTGGAAGCGGGATCTCGCGAATTCATTCATGGAGGCGGCCCAACGTGGTGAAATTGAACTTGCCATGGAACTTCTTCGAACGCTTGATCGAGTGCTTGAGCCTGGCGAGGCTGAGCACATTCGGGAGTCCGCAAAGGCAGTGGTGGATCAGCATCGAGAGACACTGTCCACGCGATTCAAACTAGCCGTGAGTGATCATCATTGGGCTGAGGCGCTGGGAGTTGGGCGAGAGATTGTCCGTGAGTTCCCTAATGACACGATGGCTGAGGAGGTCGAGGGCATGTTTGCAACGCTTGAGACGAGAGCCCTGGAGCAACAGCCATGACTGTGTATCGGGTGTTGACAGCGATTGCTTTGGTGTCAGGGTTGTCCTCTTGCATTGCGGATGACTTGTCTGAAATCGGTCGTGTGTTTAATACGCCAACGCCAAATGAAGCTGCTCGTGATGCGCTCGATCCGTACGACCCGAATAAGCGGCGTGAGGGTGTGGTATTGCTCTCGACGGCCACGTTTGGCGGGGCAGCGCCGTACATGAAACTCTATCGGGACTACACGGATCATGACCCTGATCCATTGGTGAAAGCCGCTGCGATCACAGCGCTAGGGCGCCATGGAACGCCCGACGATGCTGAATTGATTGCGCCATGGCTGTCGATGGAGCAAAGTTCGCATCAACATGTTCGCTGGTGCGCTGCACTTGCTTTGCAGCGATTACACAATGCGAGCGTTGTACCGGACTTGATCCGCAGTTTGACGGACGCACGTGAAGTCAGCGAAGTACATGAAGCAGTGTGCGTCGCGCTAGGCCAGTATCCCGAGGATCGTGTTGTGCAAGGTCTGCTTGCATCACTAGATGCTCGACAATTGTCCGTGAGCGCAGCCGCTGGCGAGTCAATGCATCTCTTGACAGGTCAAAATTGGGGCACTGACGCTTCTGCATGGAGCGAGTGGTACCGCGGCGCGCTTGCTGATGGAAAACCATTTCAAACGCAGTTGGACTATCTCTATCCAACGTACAGCCGCGACAAAGTGTGGTGGGAGCACGTCGCATTTTGGATGGATCAACATTGGGAAGTGCCACAGTCGCCAGCGGGCTTGCAGCCCTCGGGCCGGCGTACGACGTGGGGTGACTCGCCAGAGGGCGACGGTTAATTGACAATCGCGCAGACTCTTTGACGGACACTACACAGAAATCGGCACAGCCAACGCCTGACAGCGAAGGTGCCCAGGGGCAGATTCGCTCCGGGCGACTTGCGGGGAAGTCACTCGCACAAGCCATCTGGATCGTGGCGCTTCCTGTGCTGATTCAACAGATGTTGGGAGCATTCGTTGGACTGGTAGACAAAATGCTTGCCGGTGGCTTGCCCGGCGACATTGTGGTCTCGTCGATGGATGGACTGGGTATCGGCTCCTATGTCGGGTGGCTGATCGCCATCGCAATGACAGGGCTGGGCATTGGAGGTCAGGCTCTGATTGCTCGAGCGATGGGCGCTGGTCGTGTGGGCGAGGCCGCGCACGCATTAGGGCAGGCGTTGACTTTGGGTGTGTTGTGGAGTTTCGTCGTTGCTGTTGCGATGTGGTTTTTAGCACCGTGGCTTGCCAGTGTTACCGGGTTAAGCTATGCCGCCCGAGTGGCCTGTATTGAGTACGTCCGCATGTTGTCACTGGCGCTGCCTGGCACATCGCTGATGATGGTCGGTGCCATGTGTCTGCAGGGGGCCGGCGAGACACTTTGGCCGGCGATCATCGGTGTCGTAGTGAACATTGTGAATGTAGTTGCCTCATGGCTGTTGTCTGGAGCGGCTATTTCCATTGGCTCACGTGAGTGGCGATCGCCTTTGGAGTTGAATTGGCATGTGGAAGGCATTGCCGCTGGAACGGCAATTTGTTGGCTGGTTGGCGGGGCGCTGACACTGTGGATTGTGCTTCGAGGCGTGAAGGATTTGAAGTTGCGGCGGGCAGATGTGCCGCTCCATCGAGGTATGAGTGGTCGAGTCATCCGCATTGGACTGCCGAACTTTTTTGAAGGCATTTCGATGTGGTCGGCCAATTTAGTTGTGTTATGGATCATCGGACTTGTTGCAGGGATGTCAGTTGTATCGGGCACAATGTGGACTCTTGGTGGGGCCATGCCAGTACCCAGTGGTGGCGAGGGGTTGTTTGGAGCGCATGTCATTGCAATTCAATGGGAGGCGTTCTCGTTTCTTCCTGGCTTTGCAATCGGCACTGCAGCTGCGGCGCTTGCAGGGCAATATTTGGGCGCGGGCAACGAGGCGATGGCTCGTAAGGCAGTCATGGTGTGCACAGTTCTGGCCATGGTCGGCATGGGGCTCCTGGGGTTGGTATTCATCTTTTGCGGCGAGTGGTTGACATCTTTGGTGAGCACCGAGCCGGTATATCTCTCGCTTGTGCCAGATTTGTTGGTTGTCTGCGGATTGATGCAGGTGTTTTTTGCGATCTCAATGGTGATTCGCCAAGCATTGCGTGGGCTAGGGGACACCACTTGGGTGCTTGGGATCACGACTGTCAGCAGTTATGCGATTCGATTGCCGCTGGCGTGGTACTTGGGCGTCGTACTTGAGTGGGGGCTCGTTGGCATTTGGATGGGGCTCTGTGGCGAGATGGTGCTTCGTGCAGCGTTGTTCTTCTCGCGGTTCATCTGGGGTGGGTGGGCCAAAAAGCAGCTCTGACCAGAGCCCATACGTATGTAGAAACGACCCATGCGCGCTAGGCAACCACCTGCAGCGGTTCCTTTGTGGGCCACTGCGGCAAGTGCGTGCGTATGACGAAAATGGAGGGCGTGCTTTAGTTCTCTGACGCTGAAGTGTCGGTTGCGTCTTTGGCATCGGCCACAGGTGAAGCATCAGCCTGAACGGTCTCTTTTGCCTTCTCAGCAGCAGCTTTTTGCTCAGCTGCCCTAGCCTTACCCTCAATGGAGGCCTTGATGCGATCGATCTTATTCTTGTCTGGTGAGAGAATCATCGTGATGCGACGGCCTGCAAGCTTCGGGGGCATGTCAACTCGCGCGACATCCTCCAACTGCTTTGTCACATCACGCATACGCTCCCAACCGCGTTCCTTGTGCATCATCTCACGACCACGAAAGTTCTGGACGATCTGTACTTTGTGGCCATCCATCAGAAACTTCCGTGCCTGATTCAATCGAATCTGAATGTCATGCGGATCGATCTTCATCGATCGGCCAAGTCGAACTTCCTTTTGCTCGGCCGTCTTGGTGCGTGACGCCCGCTCTTTCTTTGACTGTTCATATCGGAATTTGCCAAAGTCAAGAATTCGACACACCGGCGGGTCCGACTCAGAGGAGATCTCAACAAGATCCAGTCCTGCCGCTTCGGCACGCTGAATGGCCTCGCGGGTCTCAATGACACCGACCATGTTTTCATTTTCATCAACAAGACGAATGGGCGACTTGCGGATCTGGTCGTTTACACGAGGCAGTCTGCGGATGTTCTCATTGGGTCGGAAGAATCGGCGGCGTGCGATAGCGGTGCTCCGGTCAGGAATGCAACAGTCCGGCGACCGACAGGGTCACACGGGTAGAAAGTCTGGTGAGGCGGAACAACGGCGCGGTCATGAAAGACAGGCGTTGCGTGGACGTAATGTCGTCATGCAGACACGTTGCTCCGTGGGCGGGGCCAACAAGCGTTGAAGGCTGCACCGCTCAGCACGCACGGTAGTGAGTTTGGCCCTTGGAGGCAAGAACTTGGCACCAAGTCAACCTGTCCACAAACCCATCAGCCTTCTGATCCTAGATCTTCAAAGAGGGATTCAGAGGCATTGGGCGTGCCATGCCCGCTGGTCTCAGCGGCGATGGCATTCACAAAGTCGCTCAATGGCACGGCACCAAGGTCCTTCTCGATCCCATGAACACGGACCGAGACAGTGCCTGCCTCGGCATCCCGAGGCCCAACGACCAATACGTAGGGGATCTTCCAAATGGCTGCCTCGCGAATTCGATTCGGAAGTCGCCCGCCATCGGAATCCTGCGTGACGCGGATGCCTGCCTCGCGCAGCGCTGTCTCAACGGTGAGCGCCCATTGGGCGCTTTTGTCACTAACGGGCAGCACTCGAACTTGTTCAGGCGCCAGCCACGCCGGGAATGCCCCGTCGAAGTGCTCGATCAAAAAGCCCACAAACCGCTCCATTGAGCCAAACGGTGCTCGATGAATCATGACAGGTCGATGGGGTGCATTGTCAGCCCCGGTGTATGTCAGATCGAATCGCTCTGGCAGGTTGTAATCCACCTGGACGGTGCCTAACTGCCATCGGCGGCCAATGATGTCCTTCACGATGAAGTCGATCTTAGGGCCGTAAAACGCAGCTTCTCCAGCCTCGGCTGTATAGGCAACTCCAAGGGCCTCCGCGGCCTTCTGGCATGCTGACTCTGCGCGGTCCCAATTGCCTGGGTCGCCTACATATTTGGACGAATCGGCATCACGCAGCCCCACGCGAACTTCGAAATCTTCAATGCCCAAGGTTCCAAAAATCAGTTGAACTAACTCGAGGCAGCCAAGCACCTCTGCGTGCACCTGATCTTCAGTGCAAAACAGGTGCGCATCATCCTGCGTAAAGCCACGCACACGTAGCAGCCCGCCAAGCTCGCCGGATTGCTCCCAGCGATACACCGTTCCGAACTCCGCGAGCCGTACTGGAAGATCTCGATAACTTCGAGGCTCACTGGAAAAAATACGAATGTGATGTGGGCAGTTCATGGGCTTGAGCAAGTAGCCATCAACTTCGCCATCCTTCAGTCGGTTCGCCAATTCGCCGCATGAGCACTCGTCGGCCACCATGGCCTTCATTTGCTCGCGATCGACCAGTGGTGGGAATTGACTGTCGGCGTAGTAGGGGAAGTGCCCAGAGGTGCGGTACAAATCGAGTTTGCCGATGTGTGGCGTAAAGACTTGATCGTAGCCTTGTCGCCGAAGTGCCTCGCCAATAAACGTCTGCAGTGTTTCGCGAATCACCGCGCCGCGAGGCTTCCACAATGTCAGCCCCGGCCCAACCATGTCATCAAATGTGAACAACTCAAGTTTTCGACCAACCACTCGATGGTCGCGCCGTCTGGCCTCCTCCAACTGCTCTAGATGTGCCCGAAGCCGTTTTGCATCCGGGAAGGCCGTGCCATAGACGCGTGTCAATTGATCGCTATCAGCGTCACCGTGCCAATAACTTGCAGCGACCCGTAAAATCTTCGCAGCACCAATTCGACCGGTGCTGGGGACATGTGGCCCTCGGCATAGATCATCCCAGTGTTCGCCTGGTGTTCCCGTGGCATACCACGACAGCGACTGGGCGCCACCTTCCACTGCACGCTGGCCATTGTCGATCTTGTACTTGCTGCCTTGGGATTCCAGCCGTTTCATGCCCTCAGCTATGGGCAACTCATGTCGGGTAAAGGGGCGATCTTCATCCATGATCTCCACCATGTGAGCCTCAATGCGATCGAAGTCGTCACTTGAGATCTTCATGCCATCGGGGACGGCAATGTCGTAATAGAACCCACCCTCCACAGGCGGGCCATAGACCAGTGCGACGCCTGGAAAGAGTGCCTCAATCGCTTCGGCCATGACATGCGCCGCGCTGTGCCGAATCAGAAACAAGGCATGTTCTGATGGCTCATCTTTCCCTCGTGGCCCAGTCACGATGGCCAATGTTGCGTCTTCATGCATGACATGGCCACAATCGACAAGTACGTCATCCACGACGCCGCCAAGTGCTGCCTTGGCAAGGCCTGGGCCGATGTCTGCGGCTACGTCCGCTACGGTCACAGGTGCGTCGAAACTGCGGGTCGATCCGTCGGGTAGGGCAATGGTTGGCATGGGGGGAATGGTACAGCCGCCAAGGGACTACCATGGGCGCATGATCTGCCCAGCCTGTGGCGCCGATGAGGACAGAGTTGTGGATTCCCGTGCCGCCGACGGGGGACATGCTATTCGCCGTCGCCGAGAGTGCGCTCGGTGTGGCCACCGGCTGACCACTTACGAGCGGCATGAGCGAGCATCCCGTCTGGTCGTCGTCAAGAAGGACGGCGCTAGGACGCCCTTTGATCGAAGTCATGTGCTCAACGGGGTTCGTGCTGCCTGCGGTAAGCGACCGGTGCCTGAGGCCGACAAGGACGCACTCGTTGAAGCTGTGGAAGCTCAATTGCACCGTGAGTTTGATCGAGAAGTACCCAGTCGTGAGATCGGCGAACGTGTCGCCAGCCGGTTGCGGGAACTCGATGAGATCGCATACATCCGGTACGCAAGTGAGTACTACAGTTTTAAGACCCTCGATGATCTCGCGGTGGAAGTAACCAACCTGCGAAGCCGTCGGAAGGACGCTCCGGGTCAGGAAAACCTGTTTTCAGGAAAGTAGATCCGCGCCTTCTGGCACGCAACCTATTTGGTGACCACGACCTCTTCGCGAAACGCTTCGCTGACGAAGAGAATACGCATGCATGTTTCGCACTGCAGTACTTCATCGGCGTTGGCCGTAATTCGATTCACCTGATCAAACGGTAGGTGCACGCTGCATTCGCCGCAGGCATACTCTCGTCGCTTGCGGTCGATTTCTTGAACCTCTGCCATCACATCGCCGTCCAGATCTTCAAGCAGCAATTCGTAGCGGTCGCGTACGCCTTCGCTCACATCTGCACGTCGTTGATCGCGTTCGCCCTGAAGCGTCTGCAACTGTTCGGCTACTTCAGACTCGCGTTCCTTTAAGTCCTGCTTGGCCTTCTTGACGACTGTCTTGCGTTCGGTCATTTGCGATTCGAGATCTTTTAGCTCTTGCTCAGTCTTCTCTATTTCCGTCATCTCCGCGATTGCCTGATCGTCGAGTCCTCGCTTGATGTCTTTTTGGGCATTAACTTCGTTGAGCAGACCGTGGTATTCCTTCGTCGAGGTCGCTGAGTTGAGGTCTTCTCGCAACTTGCCAAGTCGCTCTTCGACAGCCTGCGCTTCAGTCTCCAGCGTGCCCACGTGTGCCTGCCGTTGCATTCGCCGGGTCGTCTGTGTTTCCTGATGTGCTTTGATGTCATCTTTTTTGCGTTGTTGCATAGTGAGATACAACTCCGCCGAATCGACACGGCTCCGCAGCGCGCGGATCTGTCGCTCAGTCTGATGCAAGGAGAGCAGGGCGTTCATGACCGGCATGTGGAACTCCAAAGGCAAATCGGCTCGGAATAGGGCCGATCACGCATGGTAGCCCATGCGCCCGGCCAATGGAAGCACGAACCGGTGTGGTCGATCAACCATCAATCAATTGCAGCAGCATCCATGCGAGAGGTCCAGTGACCAGCAGCGAGTCGAGCACATCAAGCACGCCGCCCATGCCAGGAAGCAATGTTCCGCTGTCTTTGCATTGGGCATGTCGCTTGAGCATGCTTACTGTCAGGTCGCCTATAAGGCCACCAATTGCCAGCAGCGCTCCAAACAATGCGGCCCACACCCACTGGTCTGCGTTTCCTCCGCCAACGCTTGGCAAGACAGTCATGCACAGCAGCACGGCAGCCGCTCCAGCAAAGACCAGACCACCGGCCAAGCCTTCCCATGTCTTGCCAGGGCTTAGCCAAGGGATGAGTTTGTGGCGACCAAAGAGCCGGCCTGCGGTATAGCCGCCAATATCCGCACATTTGGTAACAAGAACCACCATCAAGAGCATCCATGCTCCAGCGTCAGGGTTGCCTTGGGACACCGCTGTAGCGGATCCACCCCATTGGGCATAGATGGCGAGCAAGAGGCCAAGCCCGCCACCAATCCAGACGGTTGCCAAGGCAGCAGCGGCAGCCCAGTGCAATGCGTTGTCGTACGTTTGTCCACATGCGCGACAGATCAGCGACAACACAATCGCCAGCATCGGTACAACAACGATCCAGCCCGAGCCTAGTTCTTCAGTGCCAACGCTCATCCACACGCAAGCGGTCATGGCCGCGGCGCCTAGGGCCGCTGGCAAAGCGAAGACGGGCCCACTTGGACGGCCAGCGCCAGCTTCAAGAAGTCGTGCCATCTCCACGCCCCCGAGGGCCGCGAACACCATCGTCATGCCTGTAAGTACAAGTCCCAGGGGCGCGTGCTCTTGTACTGCCGCCCACACGTCGAGCCAGGTTAGCCCAAGTAGCAAGACAATGAGCAGTGGTCCAGTGATGAGTCGGTAGCGAAGCATGTATCAGTCAGTCTCTGTAGAGAAGTCGAACGTGGGGTCGACAACTTGAGCCCACGCTTCAAGTCCACCATCCATGGATCGCACGTTCATGAACCCACGATGCACCAGATAGCGTGCAACGATGCGCGAGCGACTGCCGGTACGGCAGTAGACGATGACACATTTCTCGCGAAGTGGTTCAAGTTCCTCACAGCGAAGGCTCAATTCCTGCAGTGGTAGCAGCACTGCCGAGCCAATGTGATTGTGGCTCCACTCATCTTCGGTGCGACAATCAACGAAGTGGAGGTCTTCGCCATCGTCAATCCGTTGCTTGATCGATTCCACACTAACTTCCCAGCGGTCACTCATTGCGTGGCATCGTAGCCGGTGCCTTCTTCGTGCAGTAGGCCCAGTCGTTCCAAGGCTTGCTGCACGGTGTCTGCATCAAACCCGCGACGAGCTAGCCGGCCAGCCAAGCGGCGTTGACGCGTTGAATTGCTCAATTGAGCGAGTGACGGGAGCATTTTGTCTACTGCAGTCATCGCCGCCTCAAGGGCATTTTGGCCCGTTGTCAACTCGTTGAGCGTGGCCTGGGCCACATCGGGATCAACGTGGTGCTGGGCAAGCGCCTTGGCGAGTTTTGCCGGACCAATGGGTCCGCTGCGTTCTAGCCGTCGGCGGAGTGATGCCGCTGCCTGGACGTCATCAATGAAACCATCGCGTTGCAGAGCATCGACAACACTGTGTGCCGCGCAATCTCCGAAACGTATCCCTAGTTTGGCCCGCATCATGGCTTGCGTCACCGGTGTGCGAGCGAGCATTCGCAAAGCTGCCACCCAGGCCTTGGCGGTTGTCGCTGCCAAGTCCAACTGCGACAATTCTTGCTCGCTCAATACCTGACCCGGTGTGAGTGCCAGGGGTTCAATGTCGACACGTCGCACTCGAAATCGACGCCGTCCAGCCCGAACGATGACGAGTTGGGGCTCGCTGGCAACATCATCAATACCGCAGATGCGCAAGGCTGCCTTAGCCATTGAGGTCATCTCGCAAAGCACGTAGTTCTTGGGTTGCAGCGTCATATTGGATCCGGGAGGCGGCTTCGAGCCCCTGGTTGATGGCAGCAGCGGCACCGGGTCGATCGCCCGTAGCTGCAAGGCATCTTGCAATATGGAAATGCGCGTACGGTTGGTCAGGTTCTGATCGCAGAGATTGCTCTAGGTGTGCGATAGCTCGGCTCGGAGCGTCCGCTTGGGCATATTCCATGCCCAAGGCGTACAAACAGAAGGCATCGCCAGGTTCTGATTCCAGCATTCGTCGAAGTTGTTCGATTCTGTCAGTCATGGCCTCAGGCACCGTATCCTCTTAGGGTCATTGTACGTATCACACTCATGTTGGCGCTGTTAGCTGGATGTACACAACGCTATGTTCCGCCCCAGTCCATTGCTCCTGAAGTCACCAAATTGCAGGTGCAGCATCGATCCCACGGGACGAGCTTTCGCTGTGCCCGTATTGGCGATGTGCTTTGGGCTACGGATGGCCGGTCTATTCAAGTGCTCAACAGACGAGGAGCCGTATTGCATGACATTGAATTCGGCGATTTAGGTGATAACGCACCGATCGTAGATCTGGTTGTCGAGGGCGACATCGCCGCGATTGTGTTGGAGCACGATCAGGTGCAGGTGCTCGATATCACGGATCCGCGACACCCCTTGACCATCAAGCGCGCTTCCAGCCGTCGCTTGGGACTGGAGCCCCAGCAGGTTGGCATTGTGAATGGTGGGATCGTGGTTTTTGGTGCTGATGGTGCGGTGCGGCTCCATGATTTGGAACATCTTGTTCGAGGTGAATCTGTGGGGTCGGTGGCCAATGGGAGCGATGGCGGTTGGTACATCACCGGTCGACGAATCAAGAGGCTCCGAGATGGCGGATACGTCGGCACGGCATCGCTCTTGGCGCCAAGTCCGTCTGGTGTGTGCGCCTTTGCTAGAAATGAGGGGGATGCAGCGCTTTTGGGCGTGCTCGGTGCCGATGCGCACGAAGTTGATCCCGCGCGAATGACTGTGGCGGTTGGTGAACGTGTGCATCGCATGCGGTTCGACGGCGACACACTATTGGTATTGACCGAAAGTGGTCTTCATGGGTGGAGGATGCAAGACGGCGCTTTGCAGCGTTTGCAGCATTGGCCTCAGCGCGGTTTGCAAGATGCGGTCACATTGGACGATGGTCGCGTACTGGCTGTTGGCGAGCACGGGCGAAGTGTGGTTGATTTGGATCGATCCAAGGGCCATGAGTTGTATCGACACGAAACGGCCGGTGGGCTGCATTCAATTGGCTCTGGTCCGGGGGGTTTGGTTGCAGGTGGAACGGCGGGCACATTGCACTTCGAACCGGGCATTGATGTAAAACGTGTGGAAGGATCTGTTCCAACGGCAGTTCCCGCAACGTCTGCATCGATCCTGAACTGGTCCATCACGCTTGATGAAGGTGGGCGAGCCTTGGTCACAACACCCTTTGGTGAGTCCACGCTGCGGGCTCCTGACGGCGGGGCATTTACCTGTGTGACAACCACAGGAGATGCCTTTTGGCTGGGCCATGACCGCGGCATTGAGCGAATTTCACCGCCCGCGGGCCCCATCGAATTGCCCACGGAGGAAACAGAGACGATCGATCCCATGCTGGGGGCGACGCGGATGTCAGTTCGACTTGGTGGGCCAATTCTGGGGTGTACACCGCTGGTGCTCGGTCGAGGCGTGGCATATGCCACAGCGCACGATGGCTTTGGGATGGTGGTCGAGCAGCGTTAGGGAACCCTCAGGGCGTTGGTTTTTTTAAGGTCTGCACGGCTCTAGGGCGAATCTGTTGCATATCGCATTGTCTGTGTGTGGGCCTCGGGCCGGGCAGCACCGGCGACCGTGAAAAATAAGCAAGTGTGATAGCAGCGGTCGCTTTGCAGGTGGGTAAAGACCCATTAGGTCGGCTTCAATCCGTTCGACTTTCGACTCAGCTGAAAGCCCAAATTGGTTTGCTAGACGCGCGACATGTGTGTCGACGACAACGCCTTCAGTGCGGCCAAAAATCTCCCCAAGTACGCAGTTGGCCGTCTTTCTCGCTACGCCGCGAAGATCCAGGAGTGCCCCGAAATCGTTTGGCACTTGTCCACCGTGCAACTCGACGAGTTGCATCGCGCAGGTTGCAAGCGATTTGGCCTTGTTCCGAAAGAGTCCGATGGACCGAATGAATGGCTCAATGTTCTCGGATCCGGCGGCAGCGAATGCTGCAGGCGTTTTGAATGCTTCAAACAGGGCCGGTGTTGCCTTGTTCACCGCGACGTCAGTCGTCTGCGCTGACAAGATGACAGCGAATAGCAGTTCATGCGGCGTGGTGTAATTGAGTTCGCAGTGCGCGTCTGGGTGGACCTTCTGGAGTGCCGTATACAGCGATCGTGCTCGAGCCTTTTGCGCTTTGGTGCATTGTGTTGGCTCGAGATGTCGTTTGGCACTCATGCTTGCCTTATGCTCGCTTGGCGGCGGCCCAGGCGGTCGCGACAAATGCGATTGCCACCACCACAGTCGTTGCTTCCCAGAAATGCGATGCGGTGCCGTGGTACTGCAGGAAGGCATCTTGGGTCATTTGTGCGCCGGCCCAGTTTCCCTCAGCGACGTATTCCCTCTCGGTTTCCAACAATGTTGTCATGGCCATCTGGACAGATGCCCATCTTGCCATGAGTAGAACACTCGCTAGCAGCACCAAGTACGTGCGCACATGGTCGAGGACGCGCGTTGGGCAAAGGGCACCAGTGCGGTGTTGCCACAGTAGTAAAAGAAAGGTCAGGGGCAGGCAGATGAATTGGGTGAGGTCTGCAATACGAAAGGCTGGCTCCGTCACAAGGCCTGCAAGGTAGCGCCATTGCCATGGCTGGGGGTAGTCAGCGAACGCCTCGGACGATGGTTCAAGTGGAGTGAGGCCAGAGAAGACGGTTGCTGCTGTCAGCCCGGCGGCGACCAGAGCCACCAGCCAAACGCCGATTACGCAGAGCAAGGCAGTCCAAATAAATGTATTGCAGTTGGAGGAGGCATTGAAAGATGTCTTGTGCGTATCAGGCAAGATGTGCAGCTCCTGGAGGTGGCGTGCCAGTGGCCCAACTTGTTCCGTGTGCCCATCGTTCATGTTTAAAAATGGGGGCTCGTGCTTTCAGACCGTCGATGAGTTCGCGGCAGGCAGCAAACGCATCACTCCGGTGCGCCGCATGCACTTCGATATCCACGCTCGCTCTGCCAACAGGCACCATGCCCCGTGCGTGGCGTATTGAGATACAGAGCACATCGTGAGTCGCACAAACTGCTTGGACTAGGTCTCGCAAGACTTGCCGTACGAGTGGTTCATGCAGTTCATAGTCAAGTGCCAGGAGGGGCCCATGCGTATCGTGTGCTTCGGCACGAGTTCGACCGGTGAATCGAGCGACGCCGCCAGCGGCGGCATCAAAAACAGTGTCTAGGGCTTGAGGCAGCGGTCCTTCAATGATCTCAATGGTATGAGGCGGCATTGGCATTGATGGCAATGCTAATGGGAAGCTGCATTGTCCTGCATGCCAACATTGGATTAGGCCTCTATCATTTCGGCGAATGGCTCAACTTCGTGAGGCCACCGTTTCTACCTCAGCAGAGCTCTGCTCGGACACCCATCATGCTCCCCTCAATCGCCAATGTAGTGCTCGCGCCGACCATGGGTGTGTTGGGCATCGCCCCACGAGAGGCTATGCAGGTTGTGCACGACGCGGAGTTTCGGGCAGTGCAATTGCCCGTGACCGGCCCTGGTCGTCTTGTGCCGCGGGAACTTGGTGATTCGGCCCGTCGGGACGTATGCGCCACGTTGCGTCGCTTGGAGTTGAATGCAGCGGGTGTGGACTGTTGGATCCCTTCGTCGCACTTCAGTTCAGGTGAATCCGTTGATCGGGCGGTTGCTGCAGTTCTTGATGCCTGTTCACTCGCCGGGGCGATTGGCAGATGTTCGGTGAACGTGCTATTCCCAGCTGACATTGATGAAGCTGCATTGGAAACGATGCTCTCGGGAGCGTCGATGCATGGTGTTGCGATCATTGATCATGGGCTGCCTTCGGCGGCGGGGTGTGGCATTGGGCTGGATCCAGCATTGGCATTTGCGCAGGGACAAGATCCGCTGACACTCGCTTCGAATTGCGATTCGGCAAGGTTGTCAGACTTGTCACAGGGCGTCAGATGTGTGCCGGGGCGATCAGGGGGGCAACTTGAGTTGGCTGGCTACAAAGCTGCGCTAGATGTGGCAGGGCATGCAACTGTGGCGTTGGATTTGCGGCAATTGCCCCATCCTGCTTCTGTGATGATCGAGGTTCAAGCCATGTGGCAAGCCATAGGATTCGGGTCCGACCATTGTTGATGGTGTGGACGAGTAGACTGCCGGTATGGCGTTGGTTCATGGAATTGATTTGGTTGAGGTGGACCGCATCGAGGCGATGCTTACCAATCACGGTGGGCAGTTTCTTGATCGTGTGTTCACGCAGACTGAGCGGCATGATGCAGATGCTGGCGGACGTCGCCGCGCCGAACACTACGCCGCACGATTCGCAGCCAAAGAAGCGGTCTTCAAAGCGCTTGGTACAGGTTGGTCGGGAGGGATCGATTGGCGGGATGTGGGCGTCGTTCGATTGCCTGGGGGGCAACCAACGGTGAGTATTCACGGCGAAGCGGCGCGTGTTGCGCAAACCAAGGGCATTGTGTCCTGGGCGTTGAGTTTGACGCACACGTCAACTCATGCAATGGCTAGCGTGGTTGGTTCGGAGGCGTCCTTGTGAAGCGCCGAAGTGGCACGCTCTACGAATTGGGCCGTGAACGTCTTGGCCCAAAGGGGAAGGCAAGTGCTGCACCGCGTCTCGTGACGCCTGAGCACCAGCGCCCCGAGTCAGGCGCCAGCGCGAAGTTGCCCGTGGGGCTGTTGGCTGTTGGGGCGGGGGGGCTATTGATCATTGCGGCAGTTGTGTGGTGGATCAGTTTTTCGGTTCCGCCAAATGCAGAGGCGGTTCTTGAGCGTGGGTCAACTGGTCAAGCAGAGCCCCCGGGTCATGTCATTGATCCATTGCTGCACCCAACATCACCTGAGCCGATAGATGCCCCAAATCCGGTGATGATTGAGCCGCGAGAGGACGGCCGATGGTATTTCGTGCTTGCGGAGACCCGTCCAGAGGGCGCCAGGCGGCTCGCGGCCTATTGCCGGGCTCAGGGGCTTGATGCCGCGGTCATTTCGGGGCACAATACGCGGCTCGAACGAGTCATCGCCCTGCCCGGGCTCGATTCGGCCTCGACCACAACCAGCGCGTACCGTGCGTTGGATGATCGCATACGCGATGTGGGACGCCGATGGAAAGCCAGTGGGGGCACGACATTTTTTTCCGACCGATACTTAGACCGCAAGAAGACCAAGCCATGAGCCTCCACCGAAGCCTGAAGACTAAGCCCGCCGGGCTGAACCGCCACCGCAACGTGCTCACGCGACACGAGCGCATTGCGCTATTGGCTGAGAAGGGTGGATTCGAGGACGGCGACTCACCATTTGGGCTTGTCAAGGTTGCCAGTCGTAAAGTCGTGACCAAGAAGAAGAAGAAGGAAGAGGGTGCTGGCGAAGACGGAGCCGAGGGCACCGAAACTTCGACGCCCGAAGCCTGACGTCATTTAGACGTTGCAACCTTTCAAGCACCGTTCGTGGTGCACTCGATCGTCAGAACCAACAAAGGGACTCAGCCATGTCCAAGCTCTCGCCGGATCGCCTGCTTGGCGAACGTGCGGCGATGGTCGATGTGTCGGGCATTCGCCGCGCGTTTCAACGTGGCGCGACGCTCGATAATCCAATCAACTTGTCGATCGGCCAGCCAGACTTTCCAGTGCCCGATGCAATCAAAGCAGCGGCCATCAAGGCCATTGATGAGGATTGCAATGGCTACACATTGACACACGGACATGCGTCGATGCTTGAGGCAACGCGGCGGCACCTGCATGAAGATGTTGGTTGGGCGTTTGAAGATTCAACAGATTTGATCATCACGAGTGGTACCAGCGGAGCGCTGCAGTTGGCGTTCATGGCGGTCATGAACAACGCCGACGAGGTGATTGTGCCTGACCCGTACTTTGTGATCTATCCAAATCTTGGTCCAATGTTTGGCGGACGAACCGTGTTGTGCAATACGAGTCCGACGTTTCGGATGACTGCCGACATCGTGGAACCGCTGATGACAGACCGCACCCGCATGGTGTTGGTCAATTCGCCAGCGAACCCAACTGGGGTGGTGTTGACGCAAGACGAAGTAGATGATTTGTACGACCTGTGCACATCGCGTGGCGTGTTACTTGTGTGCGATGAAATTTACGACTTATTCACGTTTCCAGACGCGTTGGAGCAGGGGCTATTTCCAAGTCCTGCGAGGCGTGGTCAGGACATGCTGCTCATTCGAGGCTTGGGCAAGGCATACGGGTGTACTGGGTGGCGATTGGGGTACGCGGCGGGGCCGAAATGGCTCATTGCAGAGATGGCTAAGTTCCAGCAGTACACGTATGTGTGTGCGCCGTCTATTGCTCAGGTGGCGGGGGCCGCTGCATTTGAAGTCGACATGTCAGAGGCTGTTGCGAATTACGCGGCTCGGCGGGATCTCGTCTTTTCAGAGTTGTCTCCGGTGACTGAGGTCGTGCGAGCTGGGGGCGCGTTTTACAACTGGGTGAAGGTGCCCGAGCATCTTGGCTGCACCGCGGCGCAGTTCACTGAACGGGCGGTTGAACGCAATGTACTGGTCATTCCCGGTGAGGTCTTCAGCACTGTCGATACGCACTTTCGGTTGAGTTATGCCTGCTGCGAGACCGACCTGCGTAAAGGCCTTGCCATCTTAAAAGACATGATGGCACAGGACTGATCGTCCACGTTCACAGTGCAGAGGATCGAATCGGTAGGTGCTGGCTTGTTGGCGGCTGCCGGGCGTTCAGCAGTGCTGCTTTGCATCTACCGCCGCCCAGAGGCGTGCGTCCAAGGTGGGGCTTCAGCGCCAAGTGGGGCCATCGCTGTAACCATGTCTGCTGGCGGGCGAGTGCTGCGGCGACTCTCAAGATCAACGTGCACCCACAGCGTCGTCGCCGTACACACAAGTTCCCAGCCCTCAAGTCCTGGACGCCAGACCATGACATCACGCCAAGACTTCACCTTCCGAACCGATCGCACCCAAGTTGATGCCACCAACGTTTCCCCGCCTCGCACTTCTAGGCGATAGTCAATTTCATGCCGGGCGACGAACCACATCGCTCCGGCCGACACCAAGTCATCACGGCTCCAGCCGCAGTGTTCCAAGTGCATCTGGCCGAGGCGGTCGAGCCATCGCACATATTCAATATTTGAAACGTGATCTACCGCCGGGCTCGTTGAGCAGTCATCGGGCACAATGTTCGCCCAGAATGCATCTGTGTGAGGCACATCCGGGGCGTCAGGAGGCGCTGCTGGCAGCATTGTGATGCAACCACTCATGGTTTTCCCTTGCTGTCGTGTTGCCGAGCAGGATCGATTGATCGGAGCCAATCCCACGAATACAGGCCTGTACGGTGGCCGTCGGAAAACACAATTCGAACTGCGTAATTGCCCACCATCTCGAGGTCCTCTGCCCGCAATGCATCGCTCGAAACCCCGCCAGCAGGCAGCACGGCCAGCGGATCATGCTCCAATTGGTCTCTTGTATCGCGGGCATCGGCCGAGGGGCTCCATCGTCGCAAATGCACCACTGGATAGAACGACTCACGCCCGTCGCTCCAGACAACTCGTAGCCCCTTGGCCCGATCCAGATCTAGATGTGTCGGAGCAATGTCCATGGCGTGGCGGAGGATATCATTCTCACAACCATGAGCGATGCACCGGTGCAGTGCCGCAACGCGGCGGATCAATTAGTTGAGGCCATGCGAGTCAAAGGCACGTGTGCTTGTGTCGGCATTGATCCTGTGCTTGAGAAGCTTCCCGAGGCGTTGCAGGGTGATTCCAGCGACCCAGTGGTCCGTATTGAGTCCTTTTGCACCCATGTGCTCGATGCAGTTGCCTCAATCGTGCCGGCCGTGAAATTTCAATCAGCTTGCTTCGAACGGTACGGCGCTGCGGGTCTAGCTGTGATGGAACGTACGGTGGCCCATGCACGCCAGGCTGGTGTCATTGTGTTGCACGACGCCAAGCGAGGCGACATTGGCATTAGCGCCGAGCACTATGCCGCGGCAACCTTCGACGCACTGGGAGCGAATTGGATTACGGCCAGTCCATATCTCGGCCGCGAAACATTAGAGCCCTACCTTGTCCGAGGTGGTGTGTTTGTGCTCGTGCGCACCAGTAACCCAGGCTCCGACGATCTGCAAACACTGTTACTCAGTGACGGGCGCACTGTGGCCGAGGCAACGGCTGACATGGTGGACCAACTCGGTTCGTCGACGATTGGTGCTCATGGCCGAAGTTGCGTTGGTGCGGTCGTTGGCGCTACACGGCCGGATGAAGCTGAGCGATTTCGTGGCCGCATGCCAAGTGCGATCTTGCTCGTGCCGGGCATTGGTGCGCAAGGTGGTACGCTCGAATCGTGTCGGGCGCTCTGTGGTGATGATGGCTGTGGCGCATTGTTCCCGGCAAGCCGTTCGGTGCTGTATGCCTTCCACAACACAACGGGTTCTTGGACGCAGGCCATTACTGACGCTGCCTCAGCTATGGCTGATACGGCCGGGGCAATGGCGGGCTTGCGATGATTACCAATCGCCTTGGCATGGCGTTGCTGCTGGCGGGCTTGCTCGTGCTTATTGTCCTTCCCGTTGTGCTCGGCGGCCGCATGGAAGCAGTGCCTCAAGAGGGAGAGGTACTGGTCATTGTTACACCCCATAACGAACAGATCCGTACCGAATTTGGCCTTGCCTTTGACCAATGGCATCGCGAGACATATGGATCGCCCGCTCACATTGCCTGGAGCGTGCCAGGGGGAACAAGCGAAATCCGCGCCATGCTGGAGAGCCAGTGGATCGCATCGCTTGATCGCGGGGAGACCCCCGGCGGCTTTGCGGACTTGGTTTTCGGAGGTGGATCGTATGAGCACGGGCGTCTGCGACGAGGTGTCGATCTGCGGCTTGGCAACCTGTCAAAGGGTGCTGCCCACAGTCGTATAGCGCCACTCATTGGCGACACCAGAGCGACGCAGTTACTTGAGGAGGCTGTAACTCAGGGGGCTGCTTGGGCCTCCGCAGGGCATGTGGCGGCCGAGGTTACGGCCCACGGCGACGCATTCCACGTCACGCTGTCAGCGACCGTCTCTGTGCCAGCAGACATCAAACTTGATGACCTGCAAGAACGCTACGGACGTGAGACAGTCGGGGGCGTTGGGCTGTGGGATCCAGAGGGCTATTGGTTTGGAACAGCGTTGTCGTCGTTTGGTCTCATTGCCAACATCGATGAATTTGAACGCTTGGACATCGATTTGCCAAGCACTTGGCGTGATCTCGCCGACCCGCGTTTGCAAGGGCTCGTCTCACTTGTAAATCCTGCACAAAGTGGGTCGGTGACGACAGCCTTTGAAACACTGCTTGGTCATCTTGGCTGGGAGCAAGGATGGCAAGTCCTCCGTCGTGCAGCGGCGAACGCTCGCACTATTAGCGCGTCGTCTCTTCGCGGGCCGATGGATGTGGCCGCTGGCGACGCGGCCGTTGGGGTGTGTATCGACTTCTTTGGCCGCGCCCAATCGCAGGCGCTTGCTGATCAAGGCGTACCTGATCGCATTCGCTACATCGACCCAGTTGGGGAAACCACCATCGACCCTGACCCGGTGTCCATGCTCGCTGATCCACCAAACCCTGAACTTGCAAACCGATTCATTGAATTTACGTTGTCTGACGAAGCTCAGGCGCTCTGGCAAATGCCCCCTTCTGATGCACGGCCAGGCCCACAATTCTTCGCACTGCGACGCATTCCAATTACAGATGCTGCATGGACTGCCTTTGGTGATCAATTCATCGACGTTGATGCTCGTCCTGTTGATATTGATCCGCCCGCCTTTGTCGATCGAAGCACACGAGCGTTCATTGCCCCGCTACTGAGCGCTATGGCACTTGACCAGAGCGATGCATTAGCTGACGCGTGGACGACAATCATTTCGCATCCGGCGTATCCACATGATTCGGGTCTCGTGACTGCCGCGGATGTCGACGACCCAGAACTTCGTGCCATGCTGCAAGCATTTGACGCCATGCCGGTGCTGTCAACGCCTGAGGGTGGTTTTCTTTCAATGGATGCAGCGTCTGACCGGGCAATGATCAAGTCTGGATGGCTGCGTGACGGATGGCGAGAAGACAATCTATGGAACCATCAGCAGCGTGGCATTGACGCATTTCGGCAGGAAGCCGGACGATTCTTCCGAAAGCAATACGCGACTGTTCACAGAGGCGGCGGCGCATGAGTTCGCATCGGCGAGGGACTAGCATTATCGCAACGGTGGGCCCTGCTGTTGAAGATCCGGCACGTCTGGATCGGTTGGTTGCCGCTGGTGCATCTGTATTGCGGGTCAATCTGTCGCACGGTGATCGCGATTCCCACGACGCATGG
This sequence comes from Phycisphaerales bacterium, assembly GCA_014238965.1. Classification (GTDB taxonomy): domain Bacteria; phylum Planctomycetota; class Phycisphaerae; order Phycisphaerales; family SM1A02; genus JABAAC01. The sequence goes on from JABAAC010000079.1 coordinate 36,701, forward strand.
ATTGATCGCATTCGCGATGCGGAAGCACGTGCGGGACACGCCATTGGCATTCTGGCGGATCTGCCCGGGCCCAAACTTCGGCTTACTGGTCTTAGCGGAGGGCCTCGCCACTTAGAGGTTGGGGAGTCCATCACACTCGGTGATACAGAGGGCATTGGAGACTTGCACGTCACGATTCCGGGCCTACTAGCGAGCCTTGCACCGGGGCATCGCGTGCTCATCGATGATGGACTCGTTCGCTTGCTTGTCGAGACCGTATCGAAGGATCACGCTGTTTGCCGCGTTATGACATCGGGCGCAGTGTCGCAAGGAAAGGGCGTCAACTTGCCCGACAGCAACCCGCCACTTCAAGTGCCCACCGATGGCGATATGGAGAAGGCTATATGGGCTCAGTCGCGGGACATTGACTTTCTCGGGCAGAGTTTCGTAGGCACTGCCGATGAACTTCGCACATTGCGAGCAGTACTTCCGGGTCACGAAACGGATCCGCTCATCATTGCCAAGATCGAGCGGCCCATCGCTGTGAACAACCTAGAGTCGATTATGCAGGAGGCAGATGCTGTCATGGTCGCCCGCGGGGACCTAGGTGTTGAAATGGAAATCGCGACTGTGCCAGTCGTGCAGCAACAGATTCTGCAGTTGGCAAGGCATCTTGGCCGGCCGTGCATCGTCGCTACGCAAATGTTGCAGTCAATGATTGAGTCGGCATCGCCTACGCGAGCAGAAGCCGGCGATGTTGCGACGGCTATTCGTGATGGCGCTGACGCGGTCATGCTGTCGGGCGAAACATCCATTGGTAACTGGCCCGACCTCGCTGTATCAACCATGGCTCGTATCGCAGAGGTCACCGAATCTCACATGGATCAAGAGACTGACTTCCCAGAAGACAAAGGGGTCGATCCAGCTGTCGCTGCGTTATGCGAAGCGACATGGAGCACTGTTGTACGGCTGGGTGCCTTAGGTGTGCTGTGTCGGTCGCGTCGGGGCATTTGGGCGGCACGGTTAAGCCGGGCCCGTCTTGGGGTGCCCATTATTGCGGTCACCGATAGTCCCACCGCGGCACGTCGCATGGCACTGCTTCGAGACGTATTTCCGGTCGTGCTTGATGCAATGCCAGCGGCAGTTGACGCCGCGCCGTGCTGTGGGCTTGACGATGCAACTTTGCAGGCGATGTTGCGAGTGCCTTCATCGTGCATATTGATCGAGGTGGGCTCCGGAAGTGGAGACGCATCGCATCCTGCACTGCACCTTGCTGTGCGAACGATTGGTAGGTAATGGCCTTTCGTACCTGCGCAATTCTGTCTGTTGGTGATGAAGTTGTCGCGGGCCGCATCATTGACACGAATGCACCATGGCTTGCGAGTGTCCTTCATTCGCATGGTGTCAAGTGCACTGGCATGGCATCGGTGTCCGACGATCCACAGGCAATCGAGCAGGCAATGCGCCAGTGGATCAGCCGCGTTGACGTGCTCATTACGACGGGAGGGCTCGGTCCAACCGACGATGATCGAACTCGAGTAGCGCTGTGTGCCGTTTCTGGTGACGACATTGAGCGGGACGAGGCTGCCGTTCAATCGTTGCAAACAAGGCTCAAGCGATCACGTGTGCCAGTGGGCGAGCATCAGCTTCGACAGGCTGACCGACCAGTGTCAATGCGATCAGTGCCCAATGACAACGGTACTGCCCCTGGCATTACCGGCTTGATCGATGGCACTGCAGTGTGGGTGCTACCTGGGCCGCCCGATGAGCTACGTCCTATGGTTGAGTCGCATCTCATGCCAGCGATGCAGCGCAATGCGCAGGGGCCCGTACCTCATGAAGACATTGTTGCCTTTGGTCTTGCCGAATCAGCTGCGGCGCAGATCATGGGTGAGCACTTGTTGCTCCACGCATCGATCGCAGGTTCCATTCGGGTCTCGATGGGTCTCCTCCACATGCGGCTTGAACACCCGGATGAAACACGATTGGAGTTGGAGGCCAACCGAATTCGCGATGAGTTGGGGCCTTTGGCTTTGCCCAAAGGGACAACAACGCCTGCGGATGCAGTATCGCAGTGCGCACGAGCACGTGGGTTCACACTCGCCACAGCGGAATCCTGTACTGGTGGGGGAATCGGCGCAGCCCTTACCCATCGCCCTGGCGCAAGCGATATTTTCGCTGGTGGCGTGGTGGCTTATGCCAATATGACCAAAGTCGATGTGCTGGGTGTGCCCAAAGCTCTACTTGAGCCAAATAGCCCTGGTGCAGTGAGCGCGGAGGTTGCAGCGGCGATGGCCATCGGAGCACGACGTGTGGTGCAAGCAGACGCAGCAGTCAGCGTGACAGGCATTGCCGGACCTGATGGGGGCACAACGGAAAAGCCTGTTGGGACCGTGTGGATAGGCACAGTTGTTGGCAATGACGTGCGGACGCGTCAACTGCGTTTGCCAGGTCGACGAGAGCGTGTTCGTGAATGGACCGTACATGCTGCTTTGCAGTCGCTTCGATGGCATGTAGAAGGCATCGACGCCACAATGCACTGGGATGTTCCTACCGAAACAGTAGGTGACGCATCGTGAACACGTCGTCTGAGCAGTCGTTGCTTTGGATTGGGCTGGGCTCCAACATCGGTGATCGTGCGGCAGCCATTAAAGAAGCCATCGTTCAACTCCGTGCGCTCGACGCATTGAGCGTTGAAGCGCAAAGCGATGTGTGGGAGACTGCGCCGGTGGGGAATGTTGACCAGGGGCCATTTCTTAACGCTGTTGTTCGGGTGAAGTCTGCTCGGGCACCCTGGGCGATCTTGCAAGATTGCTTGCACATTGAATCAGGCATGGGGCGAATTCGAACGGACGATCGTCGGTGGGGGCCTAGAGAGATCGACCTCGACATGCTGCTTCACAGTCTGCTGGTGATTGATGAACCAGGCTTGCAATTGCCCCATCCACGTCTGTCGGAGCGAGCCTTTGTGCTGGCCCCCTTTGCGCAAATTGACCCCGCTGTGGTGCATCCGTTACTGGGCCGAACCATCGACACGATGCTGAAACAGGAGATTGAGCGACATGGATCCTTGGAAGGAAGGTGTGTTCGTGTGCCGTGCTAGTCGTCTTCTGTGGTGCTCGGTCCTTGGTGCGCTGTCGTTGTTTGCGGGGTGTGCCTCAGCGGACAAGGTCGAGCAGGTCACCACCGCTCCGCAAACAGTTGAACAGGTGCTTGAGAGACTTCACTTGGGCTATGCATCACAGCCGCGTTTGCACAGCAGGCCAACGCTTACCGCTTGGGCCTCCGATGGCGTGACGCCAGTGGTGTCTGCGTCAATGTCGATCGACTACGACCGCGACGCGAATGCACTTCGCTGGACTACCAACGATATGTCAATCATCATCGCCGATGGGCAGATGCAGACCAAGGGACCTCGTACAGGGGACACATGGATCGGACGTCCGTGGGAGGGGTCTGTCAGCGATGGCCTTGTGGCATTACTTGGCGAACGCAGGCATGTGCCAGCGGAGTTGCAACTGTATGACGGGCCACCGGGTCTTGAAGTGCTTGGGCGCATCGTTGGCGGCACGGTGGGCACCGTTTGGAGTGTTCAACGTGTTGAGTCGCCGCCTGAAGGCATGGAAGTTCTGCGTATTGAGGGCAATTATGGCACAGCTGACATAACTATCGATACGCAAACATGGCGACTAGGTCTCGTTGAGTCCTTGTCGCAGATTGCCAGTGAGAAGTCAATTCAGATGGAGCCCATTCGTACCACGATCAAGTACCACAGCACATGTCCAGATCAATTCGATCCACCAATCGAAGCTAGGCAGCTGCCCGACGGGCCGGCGGATTCCTGACAAGCCATTTCGCAACAGCCTCAATGACATCGCGTTGCAGTGCTTTGGCTGATGTTGTGGTTTGCAAGTTGTTGCAAAGCACGCTGAATGCGGCGCATTGGCCATCTGGGGCAGTGATCACGCCGCTGAGCGTGCTTGCACCGCTGATGTACCCAGTCTTTGCTGCAAGTGTGCAGCCTGACAACTTGAGTGATTCAAACCGTCGCTTCAGCGTACCTTTCTGCAGTGTGGAAAGTGAGCCAAGGAGCGCATCGCCCTCGGGTGTCCCGCGGTCAAAGGATGCAAGCCACGTCGCCAGTACAAAGGGCGAGACCTTGTTCTCTTGGCTCATGCCCGAGCCATCAGCAATCTCAACCTTGTTTGTTCCTGTGCGAGCGTGCACTTCACGTCGTACAAGCGCGGCGCCATCTCGCCATGAGCCCGGCTGCTTCGTAGCTTCATGAGCTGATCGCTTGAGCAAGGCATCGGCATAGATATTGCAACTGTCCACGTTGCACCGCTCCAGCACCCTTGCTATTGGCGTGACGATGTCGGGCCCAAGTGGGGATGCCAAGTTGAACTGTTCGCCGGTATTAGGTCGTGTCACCATTGCAACTTCAATGCCACGGCGAGTGAGGCGGTCTGCCAGCATTCGGCCAGTGAGTAATGGCATGTCGTGCACGGTGACGGCTATTGGTTCGACAATCTTCTGAGCAATTGTGCCGCTGACGACAATGCTGTCGCCGCCATTGGTTCGTGTTGCAGATACTTCAGTTTTTGTACGGTGTGACTTCAGACGATTTTCAATTGGCATAAAGGGAACCGCTGGCCGCACGTCATCGAGGCGGGGCTGGCCTTGGCCTGGTTCCGGACGAAGATGCAACATGTTTCGATGGAAATTAAGCCCTGCCGAGCCAGCGCAGTAGTGTCTTGAGAGCTGATTCGCCGGCCACGAGGGATGCGTGAATTGTTGATCGAATATGCGATCGTCAATGACAAGGCGATTGACCGATGACATGCCTGCCTGCTCGATGGCTTCGGCCCAGATGTCCAGTACTCCATCAGCGGTCATGGCTCGACCGTGGGCGTCTTTCATGTCAGGAAACAGCTCAGGGTCCGCGAGTGCTGGGTCGCCGTCACCCACGAGCACGATGTCATCGCCATCGCGGAGCAGGCGAGTGCGAAAAAGGTGCTTGGGCCCAAGCGTGGCGATGGCTGTGCCTGAGGACAACAGTTTCATGTTGCTTGCGGGAATCCGAGCTGTGTGAGCATCGATGCCAGCTCGAAGTCGTCCATCGCAGTCAACAACCGCAACTCCATAGCTGCCAGATCGCAACCCAGATTGCGCGCCAAGTGCGTTGACAGTCTGGCTGAGATTTGCCCCATATGCGAAGGTGGATACACAGAGGATGGCAAGAAGCCAGGCGCTTTGAAGCAGGTGCATTAGTACATCGTAGCGGGGTGTCGAATACGATCTACCTGTGGGACGAGACGCCGATATCGTGCGGATCACCGAACTGCGAAGCCTGCTCATGGCGGCGAATGCGGCGTACTATGACGATGCCGATTCCCTCATGGCTGATCGCGAATACGACGAGCAGATGGGGGAACTTTCTGCATTAGAGGCGAGGTATCCCGAACTCGCTGACGGGCACTCGCCTACCCGCACGATTGGTGGCACGCTGCTCCAGGGCTTTGCGTCAATTGATCACGACGTACCTATGCAGTCAATTGACAATACCTACACGCTGGATGATGTTCGAACTTGGGCCAATCGCATTGGTGCGGCGCTCGATGGTGCTCCGATGACTCTTTTTGCAGATCCCAAGATCGACGGTGTTGCCCTTTCGCTGCATTACGAAGCGGGCCAACTCGTTCGAGCAGTGACTCGCGGTGATGGGCAACGCGGCGACATCGTGACGGCGCAGGCACGGCGTATCGCATCTATTCCCATGACCCTCCGGGAGCCCGTGTCTATTGAGGTTCGCGGCGAGGCGATCATTGACAACGCTACCTTTGAACGGGTCAATGCAGATCGCCAAGCAGCAGGTCTTGACCTGTTTAAGAACGCTCGAAACACGACTGCGGGCACACTCAAGAGCCTCGACACCAACCTCGTTGCTGAGCGAGGGGTGCGATTCGTGATGCACGGCAGGGGGGCAGGTGATTTAGGTGTTGGAGGTTGGGCTGCGTTTGCAGAAGCCTGTGAGGCCCTAGGGCTGCCCGTGTCGGATCTGGGCCGTTCATTTGATTCCATTGATGCGCTTTTGGCTTGGCTTGATGCGTTTGCCCAGACGCGATCGAGTCTTGGCTACGGCGTTGATGGAATGGTGGTCCGCGTCAATGACTTCTCACAACAAGCCGTTCTGGGCAGCACAAGCAAGGCGCCTCGCTGGTGCGTGGCCTACAAATACCCAGCTGAGCAGCAGCAAACAGAGCTTTTGTCGGTGGCCTGGCAAGTGGGTCGCAATGGCACGCTGACGCCCCGTGCGACTCTCAAGCCGGTGAACATTGCGGGCACCACAGTGCAGCACGCAACCCTGCACAATATTGAGGAAATTCGGCGCAAGGACATTCGCATCAGCGATCGGGTGTTTGTCGAGAAGGCTGGAGAGATCATTCCACAAGTCCTTGGCCCAGTTGTCGAGTCTCGCGTGGGCGACGAAACGCCAATCGAACCGCCAGTGGCATGTCCGGCATGCGGTAGCGATGTCGAACCCGAGGGTCCCAAACTCTATTGCGTCAACCCAGAGTGTCCAGCACAACTGCTTGAGGGCATCATTTGGTTTGTTGGTCGCGGACAAATGAACATCGATGGTCTTGGCGACCGCGTTGTGGCGCTGCTTGTGAATGAAGGCCTCGTGTCTCACTTTGCAGACTTGTACGCGCTGCGGGAAGAGGACCTTGAGCCACTCATGTTGGTGCCCCTTTCAAAGTCGCCACCGAAGCGCCTAGGAGATCGAAGGGCAGCCACAATTGTTGCGTCAATTGAAGTGTCCAAGCAGCGTGGCCTTGCCGCAGTACTCGCGGGGGTTGGCATTCGGCATGTAGGTCGAACAGTCGCCCGAACCCTCGCAGGGGCGTATGCGAATTGGCGTGCGCTCGCTGAGGCTAGTGAGGAGGAAGTCGCCCAACTCAATGATGTAGGCGATGTCATCGCCCGATCTGTTGCCGGATTTTTTGCATCCGATAGTGGTTCGACGATGTTTAAGGCCCTCGAGGCCGCTGGTGTTGATCTGACGGGATCCAGCGCTGTGGAGGGTGAACTGGCCAACAGTCCCTTTGCGGGCAAACGTGTGGTGCTGACAGGGACGCTCGAACAATTTGATCGGCGGGGGCTCACCGAGCAATTGGAAGCTCTTGGTGCCACGGTCAGCTCAAGTGTGAGTGCCAAGACAGACGTGGTGATCGCTGGTGCCAAGGCCGGATCAAAACTTGCCAAAGCCCGCACGTTGGGCATTGAAGTGTGGGACGAGGCAGCACTTGCCGAGCAACTTGCCAGGATCTGACATACTTGCTTGGAAGCGCCCTACCATGCACGTCTTATGGGCCAACTAGCACTCGGATTGCGGTCAATGCTCTTTAAGGTCGCCGTTTTTACAGTGATGGCGGCCATGCTTGCATGGATTCTTGGTGGGACACTCTTTCCTAGGCCGGTCATGGCCATTCCCACGGACCTGATTCATGTTGATTCATTGACGTTCGGTTGGGAAGCAGAGATTCAGCCTGATCATGGAACACTGAGTTGGCATTTGACTCGTTGCGCCACACTTGAAGACAACGCACCATGGGAGCGTGTGACAGGCGGCGGGCCATTTCAAGCGGTCGAGCCTTTGCAGTGGAGTGCTCAATCGAATGATGGCAGCGTCTTGTTCACGACGCATGTTTGGATTTTGAACGAGGATCCTACAGAGGAGGCCGCCACTTGGTCCAAGCGTGCCCTTGTTGTGCAAGCCGACAGCACAGCGGTCTTGGTTGCCACGGAATCGACTTCAGATGATCAGCCAGTGGCCAACGCCAGTTGAGCCACCTCGAGGGCAGGATCTGCTGGCACATCGGGTGCAATGTGCACAACGTCAGTAAACACAAGAGCCCCGAGCACGATCGCAAGTGCAATGCGATACCAGCCGAACGCTGCAAGGCCATGTCGATTGAGAAAGTGCACCAGCCATTTTACGGCGACTGCTGCGGCAATGGTTGCCACAAGTGTGCCGATGATGATCGGCACGACACCCAGCACGTCAAACATGTTGGGGCCTTCGCCCGATAGATTTCCGGTGAGTTTGTAGATACACGCCCCGCCGAGGGTGGGTAGGCCCAGCAGAAACGAGAATTCCGCAGCCCTCGCCGCAGAGAGGCCCACGAGCATGGCCCCGACAATCGTGACCATGGATCGGCTTGTACCAGGCCACATTGCCAGACACTGCAGCAGGCCAATGAAGAGTGCCGCTTTGATCGTCAGATCGATACCGCTGCGGACAGTGGGAGCATTGGATGTGGCAGCCTCCAGGCCATCTGCTGCCCGGGCGGGCTTTCGCATGGCAACCATCACAATGCCGCCTATAAACAGTGCTGCCAGTACGGGCCAAGGCCGCATCAGGTGGGACTCAATGGTGTCATCAAGTAGCGGACCCAAGATCGCCGCGGGCAAGAAGGCGATGACGATATTCCGGGCAAGCCGTAAGCCATCGCGGTCCTTGCCCGCCAGGCCCTTGCACATGCGGACAACAGAGCTCCAATACAGCCCCAGAACAGCCAAAATCGCCCCGCCTTGAATGACGATCAGCAGGTCATCGGTCGCATGTCGCACATCTGCGGGCTGATCAAGGCCCAGCATTGAGGCCAAAAGGACCAGATGGCCGGTACTGCTCACAGGCAAAAACTCGGTGATGCCTTCGATAAGGCCCAACAAGATGGCGTCAAGAATGGTGAGCGAGGGTGGCATGGTGCACGAGCCCCTGAAGGCTATACCATCATCGGCATGTGTGAGTCTCCAACTCGATGCACGATTTCGGATCGCGGCCTTCGTTGCACCTCGCAGCGTGAAGCCGTACTGGGTGTGCTGCAGAGATCGAGTGATCATCCCACGGCTGAGACCTTGCATGAGCGGCTTGAGGGCGTAAGCTTGGCCACGGTCTACAACGCATTGGCAGCGTTTGAGCGGGTGGGTTTGGCCCAGCCCATTGCTATGGCTGGTGGGCTCACACGATGGGATGGTTCAACGTCAATGCATGCCCATGTAAGGCGAAGCGGCACCGATGTCATAGAAGATTTGCCAGAAGATCTCGCGGACCCCTTGCTTGAGGCATTGACGCCACAGCGGCTTGAGACTATCGGCGCACGCATGGGTGGCAGGGTGAGCGGGGTGCAGATCAAGATTATGCTTGCAGGTGGCGAGGGAGCGTCTGAGGCGTGAAGCCCGTGTTGCTCATCGGGCCACGCGCTGCGGGGAAGTCCTCCGTGGCTCAATCGCTTGCTGAGGCGCTCGTTGTGCAATGGGTGGACCTCGACGAATTGGTCCTGCGCACCTTGTCGGCGGAATCTGCAAAGGCAGCATTTGCTGAACTGGGTGAGGCGGCGTGGCGGTCTGCAGAAAGTACTGCCCTTAAGTCGATTCTAGATGACCCACCACCAATCACAGCCACTGGGGGCGGTGTCGTATGCGACGTGATTAATCGTGAGCGCCTCGCAGCGGCGGACCATGTGCAGGTGATTTGGCTCGATGTGTCACCCGAGGTGTCTCGTGATCGGCTTCGAGAGACCGCCGGAGATCGTCCATCACTTACCGGCCAAGGTGATGCTGCTGAAGAGGCTATTGCTGTGGCGAGGTCACGTCGCGGGCTGTATGAACAGGTGGCGGGGGACCGTGTCGATGCCGATGGGTCGATAGCGGATGTCACGCATGCGGTGCGCGAATTGATCACCCATGCTTGAGGCGACAAGGGGGATTGGGCAGGTCAGTTTGAGGTATGAGCGGCGTGGGACGTCTGCCGTGAGGTCACTTCACGGCGACGCGGCGTCCTAGGCGACGTTTCCGGTTGATCATCTTGCGGCCTAGACGAGTTCGCATCCGTGCTCGAAATCCGAATTGGCGAGCCCGCTTGATCTTGCTAACGCGGCGGGGGTAATGCATGGCCATGGGACTGAACTCCGCAGGTGGACGCGTGGAAACGAGTAGTCGGAAAAAGGGGCCTTACGAGACCCTGTGCGAACCGCGGATTGTAGCAGCCCATTGGTGGGTGTCCAGTCGTGGATCATCACCAGTACAATGGGCAGTGGCCCTAGAGGCCTAACTGCTCATGAATGATGCCGATTTTAACAATGCGGAGGCCCTTTTGGGCTACACGTTCAAGGACCGCCGGATTCTCCAGCGGGGTCTGACGCATGCGTCCAGTTCGGACACCAGGCTTCAAAGCAATGAACGCATGGAGTTTCTTGGGGACGCAGTTTTGGGGTTGGTTGTTGTCGAATATCTTCATGAAACGTATCCAGACCTCCTTGAAGGTGACTTGACCAAAATCAAGTCTTCAGTCGTGAGTCGACGCACGTGTGCAGATGCCGCGTTGGAGTTGGGGCTGGAATCTTTGCTGGTCACGGGCAAGGGCATGGGGGTATCTGGAGCTATGCCCCCATCAGTCGCTGCTGCAGCATGGGAGGCAGCCATCGGGGCTATTTTCCTCGATGGTGGCCTAGACCCTGCTCGTATCTTCATTCTCTCGGCCTTGCGGGCTCGTGTTGAAGCGGTGATGGAGACCGGGCACCATCACAACTACAAGAGTGTGCTGCAACAACATGCGCAGCGACATCTTGATCGATCGCCAATCTATGAGGTGCTTGATGAGCAAGGCCCCGACCACGCCAAGTGCTTCGAGGTTGCCGTATCAATCGATGGGCGTCAATTTCCTGGGAGGTGGGGACCAAGTAAGAAACGCGCCGAGCAAGAGGCAGCGCTTGCCGCGCTAGAGGCACTTGGTCTACTTGGATCAGATGATGCAAAGAGCAAGACGACCCACTGATTCGTAGTTGATCGGCTTTGGTTTCTGTTGGGCCTTTGACTTGTGCTGCGGTGCGGTGCACGACGAAGTGCACTGTGCTGGCTCCCATGGAATCCGCTGGTCATCGCTGGTTGAAATGTGTTGCTGTGTTGCTGCTTGTTGGCTCATTGAGTCCCATTGGGTGGCGGTTGCACAAGAGGTCACGCTTCCATGCGGGCGGTTGCGAGCTGATGTAGCGAGCTAGGCCTCTTGGGCACTTGAGATTGTCGTTAATGGCCGTCAATCAGCGATTGCATCCACCAGCCAAATTCGCATGGCTTGCGTGGTTGCGGGCCGCGGATGCCCCTCGCTCCTGGCGGCCTGGGTTGCTGAGGAACATTGGAGTCTCATCAACTCGGCAAGCCTACGCAGCGGAAGGTGGACATCCGGTAGCCTGAGCAGATGCGAATACTGGTTCAACAAAATATCAACGCTGCACCTGAGGTGGTGTTTGCCGCATCCACGAACATTGAGGCTTGGCCTGAGTGCCTCAGTGGTATAGAGCGAGTCGACATTGTCACTGAAGGACCTGTTGGTGTGGGCACCACATTTCGAGAAACCCGCATCATGATGAAGAGGGAAGTCACAGAGGAGATGATGATCACAGCATTTGATCCACCTCGAGAATATGTAGTCGAGTCAGATTCCTGCGGTTCTCACTTTCACACCAGTGTACGCATGCACCCGGGGCGTAAGGGCACGTGTATGGAGTTGGAGATGGTGACGCGTCCCATGACGTTGGCCGCTTGGCTCATGACGCCTATGGCCTTGATGATGAAGGGCTTGATGAAGAAGTTGATCGCGCGTGATCTCAAAGACCTCGCCAACTTTGTTGAGGCATCTAACTGACATGCCTGGAGCAATATTTGATCTTGATGGCACATTGGTCGATTCCTATCGTTCACACTTTGAGGCGTGGACGATGCTTGCCGCTGATCTCGGCCATGACTTAACAGAGGCCCAATTCGCAAAGCAATTCGGTCGCAAGAACGAGCCCATTATTGCTGAGCTTCACGACTTCATCGGGAAGCCTGTGCCCAGCGATACCGCCATTGAAGCGTTGGCTCAACGAAAGGAGTCGGCCTACCGTGACTGTATAGGACGCGGCGACTTCCCCTTCATGCATGGGGCACTGTCGCTGCTGGAAGCACTGCGGGGGGCAGGCTGGTCACTGGCCGTTGGATCGTCGGCGCCTCAGGTGAATATTGATTTCGCAATGGAGCGATTTGCTGCCAATGGGGTGGTCTTCGATGCAATTGCGTGCGGGTGCGATGTGCCCAATGGTAAACCCGCGCCAGATGTGTTTCTGCTTGCAGCATCTAGACTCGGCCTAGATCCCAAAGCCTGCGTCGTGTTTGAAGATGCCACCCCAGGAATTGAAGCGGGGCGTCGAGCAGGCATGCCGACCATAGGTATTGCCTCGACTGGTCGGACACGGGCGGAGTTGGACGCCGCCACGCGAGTCATCGACTGCTTTACAGAGGTAAGTCCAGCGTTGCTTGCGTCGCTTCTATGATGCCCCTGCTGTGAGTGATATTGATCATGATGCGCTGGAACTTGCAACCACGTGGTTTACTGCCGCGCGGGCGATGACGGTTGCGGCGGGTCACATTGACCCATCGCGTGAAGCCACGGCTGGTTTGTACGGCCGCGCTATTCTGGGGCTGAATGAAGAGACATGTCTTGCGGCAAAGACTCCAGAGCAAGTTGGCAGTCGCACGCTTCTTGACTGTCTTGCATCAATCGCGCAATTGCCAAGAAGTGTTTCGGCCAAGCTTGTCACAGGCATCGTGCTCATTGCATATGCCGATGCGAGTATGCACCCCTTGGAAGTGCGGTGGACCTCGTCGATGGCGTCGGCGGCGGGGCTCACGGAGTCGTCGTTTCAGGCCTGTTGTGTGAATGCTCGCGTTATCGCGTCGATGATGGTGGATCCACACGAGGAGCCGCAGGCATGAGCGCGGCATCAGGGAACTTCGAGTTTCTGAAGAAGTACGACGACCGCGTTGCGCGGTTGGCAAGGCAGGCTGAGCGGTATGTGCATACCGACCCCGATTCATGTCTGTTCAAACTTCGGTTGATGGTGGAGGTCATGGCGAGGGCATTGGTTGAAATGCAGCTGCCGCATCTCGTATCGGGCGACTTGTCCACAATGTTGCGCGGGTTGCAACGAAGCGGCTTGCTCCAGCGAAAGGAAGCTGATGGCATGCATGCAATTCGCCGTGAGGGGAATGCTGCGGTGCATGGTGAAGTGGCGACGGCGCCCGCTGCGATGCGGCGCCTTCGAGATGCCTATCGACTTGGCGCGTGGTATTGCCGCATGATCCGCCGTGGATCAAAGGTCAATCTGCCGGGATTCGAGCCTCCATCTCCACCGCCGGGTACGGATGAGCAGTCGCAAGTACGTCTGCGAGCGGAAATGCTTGAGGCCGCTATCGAGGCCAGACGCACGCGAGCGAGAGATGCGCTGATGCTGTTTGGCCATAACGAGGACATTGACGCAGAGGCTTCGCGCCTACGTGGTGAACTCGAGGCGCTTGAGCGTATTGCCGTTGTGGCCGGCGAACCAGTGGTTGACGCCGATCTCGTCGCACTGGTCATGGCTATGGATGTTGAGCAGATTCTGGAAGAGCCCGCCTGGGGGCGCACGGCAGAAGAAGCGAAGGTTGAAGCCGAGGCGCAGTTCAACCTCGTCAAGATGGCGTTTGACGAAGCCGAGGCGGGCTACCGTATTGAACGCGCGAAATTAGTGGATGCAATGCATATAGAGCATCCATCATCAGGCCAAGGAGACAGATCCCAATGATTGCTGGAGTGCTTTGTGTCGTACTGACGGCCTCGCTTGAGGTGACCCCCTTGGTTGGGGACCACGCTGTGATACAGCAGGGGCAGCCCATTCCCGTGTGGGGTACGGCTGATGGCCGCGCCAGTGTTACTGTGGAATGGACGGACTCAGCGGGCGATGTAGAAATCGTCCGCACAACCGCCAGCGAGGACGGCTTCTGGTCGGTAGATCTTGCCCCTCGCCAGTGGGCAGCGCAACCCGCGACAATTCGTGTGACCAGTGGCGATGTCTCTTGGAGTGCAGAAGATGTCGTTGTGGGGGAAGTTTGGATTGCCTCGGGGCAGTCGAATATGGAATGGCCCGTGAGCCGGTCTAACGCCAAAGGCGATTCCGCTAGCGACATGACGCACGCGCACATTCGTGAATTCAAAGTGCCCCATGCGTTCGCTGAGATGCCGCAATCGAAGATTCATGGACAGTGGGCTGTGGCAGGACCGCAGACCACGCCGAAATTCAGCGCTGTTGCGTGGCACTTTGCACGCAGGCTCAACAATGACCTTGGCGTGCCTGTGGGCATTGTGAACAGTTCCTGGGGAGGATCACGAGTAGAGCCGTGGATGAGTCTTGATGCACTCGATGCGCTCCGAAGCACATCGCCTCGCGTTCATGGGGCCACCAAGTCTTGGTACGACGCGCGATCGACGGCTCAGGTCGATGCCGATACGTTTTCGGCAGTGGACTTTGACGATTCGGGTTGGGGTGAGGCAGTTGTCCCTAGTTCATGGAAGAGTATTGGTCTTGGCGATGTCGATGGCACAGTGTTCTATCGGCTGAATGTCTGGGTGCCCGAGCATTGGGTTGGCAAGGATCTTGTCGTGGAGCTTGGGCTGATCGATGACATTGACGAGACACTTTGGGATGGGCATCTTATTGGCAGCCGAGTTCGACACGACGTGCCACGAATCTATGTTGTGCCAGGCAACCTTGTCACGCAGGGGCGGCATGTCATCACTGTGGCGAATACCGATCAGCAAGGTGCCGGTGGCTTTTACAGCAAGCGAGGCGACTTGAGGCTGTATGTGCGTGATGCCCCCGACGACATGATTCCACTTGCGGGCCCGTGGCGATGGAAGCAGGTGTCGTCGTGGTCGCAATCCGCTCGAAGTACTCCCACGGTTGTAAGCAATGCCATGATCGCACCATTTGAGCGATTGCCCGTTGCCGGGGTTATTTGGTATCAGGGGGAATCAAATGCGGGTGATCCTGAGTCATATGACCTGTTGTTCCCAGCGATGATTCAAGATTGGCGTTCGCGGTTTAAGCAACCCTTGCCGTTCTACTTTGTGCAGCTTGCCAACTTGGCGCACGGCCGAGACAATTGGCATTGGCCTGAACTTCGCGAGGCGCAGCGGCGGACGTTGTCGTTGCCCGATACAGGCATGGCATTGTGCTTCGATGTCGGGAATCCAACGGATATCCATCCAGCGGACAAACGAACCGTTGGCGATCGATTGGCACGACTAGCGCTGCATGGGCACTATGGCCATGAAGTGATCCCAGAAGGCCCGCGTCCAATGACGTTGTCATTGCCAGGAGACGGGACAGCTGTGGTCACATTTGAAACCTATGGAGGGGCACTGTCAACGAGGGGCGGGGGGCCAGTTCGGCTCGTTGAAGTTGCCGGGGATGATGGTGTGTTCCATGAGGCTTCGGTTGTGTTGTCGAAGCATGTGCTCACGGCCAAGAGTCCTGCGGTGGCAAGCCCTGTGCATGTGCGATACGGCTGGCGTCAGGACCCAGCAGCAGCCAATCTTATTGGCGCAGATGATCTCCCCGTGTCACCGTTTTGCCTGCCTTCGACCGTTCAGCCGCCAACGGGCGGAGTGTCACCCTAAGTTGGCCAAGCGATCGCGGCCAGTCAAATGATCGGATAGTTGTGAGTGTAGATATCGCTCAGGATGGTTCCAAGCAACTCACGCGATGGCCTCGCGTGGTGCTCCGTGTGTTCTTGGCTGTTGTCGTGCTGTACGCCGCTGGGCTGGTCGTCGCCTGGTTTGCGCAAGAAACGTTTATTTTCCCCCGATGGCTGATTCCTGAAGATCGTTGGTCGGGGCCCGCGCCTCCCGCCGTTGAGCCATTGCATGTTGCCTCAGCTGATGGTTCCGTTCCTGCATGGTTCTTTCCAGGTGAGGCTGGCGCAGGGCTCATCGTCTATTTGCATGGCAATGGTCGGGTGATCGATGACTGCGTGGGTGTGTGTCGCTGGCTGCAGGCTTCAGGATGGCATGTGTTGTTGCCGGAGTATCGCGGCTATGGGCGAGCACCAGGGAGTCCATCACAATCGACGATCAGCGCCGACATCACAGCATTCGTTAAGCAAGTCCGTTCGATGGAGGGCGTAAACAAGCCGCTGGTGTTGTACGGTCGATCCATTGGCAGTTGCTTCGCCGCCACGTTGGCCAAGGCACTGCACGCAGATGCGTTGATTTTGCAGACGCCTCCAGCGGGCATCAGGCAAATGGCCGCGCGGTACGGCGTGCCGGGGTTCGTCATTCACAATCCACTAGATTCAGTGAGTGCCCTTGGTGCCATGGGGCCAGTACCAACGTTGGTCATTGAGCATGCGCAGGACACGTTGGTGCCCGCATCGCATGCCAAAGCGGTGCTTAAGGCATCGGATGGTGAGCACTGTTTGGTTGACGGCACTCACAACGAGTGTGACGACGCTGCTGTGGAGCGGGCGGTGGAGACGTTTCTCAAGGGCCGGTAGTCGATGGCTTAAAGGTGCATGACCCTCGATGAGGGGAACACGCGCGGAGGGACTCGAACCCCCAACCCTCGGCTTCGAAGGCCGATGCTCTATCCAGTTGAGCTACGCGCGCTGGGTTGAAGCAAGGCAGTGTAGCAAGGGAACGCAGAAGCTAGTATCGCCCTCAATGGTGCTGGTTTCACTTTGCATTGTCGGGGGCCTGTTCGTGCTTGCTCTGGCATTCGTCGCCTGGCAGCCCATGCGGTGCGTTCGATGGTGGCTTGTATTGCGATGTCGCCAAGCGGGACTTATTCGAGGGTTCATCGACACTGGCGACACTCGTTGGCCTGTGTTTCGAAGTGGCACATTTGAAGGTCGAACCGTGGTGGTCATTTTGCATGGCTTTGGCGTCGACAGTTTTTCCATGTTGGGCATGGCCGCAACCTTGTCCAAAGCTGGCCACAGTGTCCTCTTGCCGGATCTGCCGGGATTCGGCGATCACCACTTTCATCCACCCGATGCGCTCGATGCGGACCGCATGCTTGATGCCCTCGATGCACTGGCCACGGCAACGGCAGCCCAACGCGTCATTGTGATCGGATCTTCTATGGGCGGTGCGCTTGCAGCAGCGTGGGCGCACCGGGATCCAAATCGAATCGCTGGCGCGGTCTTGCTCAATCCTGCTGGCGTCGAGCCACCGGTCGTCAACGAGGTGTACTCCGCCGATCCAGACGAGGATCATCCGTTGGAGATTCGCACCATGGCGGATTTTAATCGAGTGATGGAGCTCAACTTCGTGCGCATTCCACGCATCCCTTGGCTCATCAAGCGAGATATCGTGCGAATGGCCCGCCAGCATGTGGATCAGTACAACACCATCATCCGGACACTGGAGCCACTCCTCAGAAATGGCCTTCAAGAGATCTTGCCAGCTATTTCACAGCCGGTGTTGCTTGTGTGGGGTGATCAGGACGGCATTATTGACCCATCGGTCGTGCCGCTGTGGGCCGCAGGACTTCCAACTGTCGAGGTCCTGATGCTGCAGCACTGTGGCCACGTGCCGTGGGTTGATTGCCCCGGCGAAACACGTGCTGCAATTGGTCGATTCGTCGACCTTCACACCACATCCACGTAGACTGTCAGCAACGGAGATTTGCCGCCATGCCCAGTGCTTTCACTATTGCGTTGTTGTCCACGGGCCTGCTTGCGGGGGTGGTGTGTGACTTTGAAGATGATTTTGAAGACAGCTCAATCGACCTCAGCAATTGGACCGTTGTTGAAGAGACGCCCAGCACCGTGTCTGTGACGCAGTCATCTGGCGCGTTGCAATTCACCTTTGGTACGAAGCCTGACGCGGGGGAGGAATACGACAACGCTGGGGTGATGTCTACAGGCTGGTCGATAGATATGACGCAAGCGGGCGGTCTTTCGCTGGGCTTTGTCGACACAGCGTGGCCTTCGGGGAACATCGACAGCATTCACACTGGCCTGCTCCTCTTTGACCCTTCTGCGACTGGTGAAGATGGCGAACCCATCGGGGTCCTTGAGATTTACCGAGGTGTCGTTGATGGCTCGCTCGTGATGCGAGCCGGGGCAGAGGACGAGACACAAGATATTGCAGCAGCAGACCTGGCCACCTTTGACGACTCCCTTTACATTTGGTGGGAACCAGATGTTGGTTTGTGGTTCGGTTGGTCGCTTCTTGAACCGATCAATGGTGCTGCGTGGGACGACATTTTTCCTGATGGCGTGGCGGACTCGCTTGGGTTGGCCTTGTTCGGGGCCAACGCGGGCTTGACCGAGACCTTTGGCGGCGATGCTGGCTTTACTGAGCTTTGTGTCTTGCCTTCAGACGCTCGGTTTCCTGAGTTGTGCGCTGCCGATGTCTATCCCGATTATGAGATCAATACAGAAGACGTGTATAGCGTGCTTGGGGACTGGGGTACGGATTGCACTGGTTGCCGGGAGGACGTCAACGACGATGGCCATGTCAATATGCTTGATCTGATCGATGTCTTGGCCACCTGGGGCGACTGCATGACTCCAGGTTGACTCGCCGGGGTGTATCCTGCCCATCTTGCAACGGAGGACATGCGG
>JABAAC010000163.1 GCA_014238965.1 Phycisphaerales bacterium
AATTACAGTCCGTTACATCGGCTTCACACGCATCGCCAATACCGTCGCCATCACAATCATCTTGAGATGGGTTGGGAATCGCGGGACAGTTGTCGTCATCATCCAGAACGCCGTCTCCGTCAGCATCACCACCGAGCGTCGAACATGGCAGCGTCGCTCCGTTCACGTACAGACCAAGTGATGACTCGAACTGTGTGCTTGGGTCATCGCATGTGTCATGAACAACAAGGTCGATGAGTCCATCGCCGTCCTCGTCGGTGCCAATAATGTCGGGGCAACGGGTGAGACTAGCGCCACCGGTGTCTGCCTCATCTCCCCACGTCACGCTATCGCGGATCGTACTGGTGTCATCCCGCAACTCGAGGGAAACCGTCGTTCCTGACGAGGGGATGGAGAGCGCCATAAATGGCCCATTGCTCGCGGTGTGCAGTGCAATATTGTCTGGGAAGTCCGTTGCGTTCGGGCTGCCGCCACCAAAGATCAAGATCGCGCACTTGGCTGGAATGATGGCACTTGCTGTGAACTCATGCCATATCAGTCCATTCTGAAGAACCGTCCAGCCAAGCAGTTCAATGTCGCTTGCAGAATTGTTGATGACCTCCACACACTGATCTTGGCCTGGATGGAATACGCCATCGCCATTCATGTCCTCGGCCGCATCGATCAAGACCTCGTTGATCACAATGGCGTCGCAGATCAACAGATCGTCCGCAGCGTCACACTCATCTGGAACGCCATTGATATTGCAGTCTTCACTGCTGCCAGCCGCAATATCACAAAGATCTGGAATGTCATTGCCATTGCAATCGTCGCTGTCTCCCGAAGAGATGTCACAGCGATCGGGCACCCCATTACCGTTGCAGTCCAATCGCGCGCCTACCGCAATTTGGCAGGAATCAATACGACAATCGCTATCACAATCGAGCACGATGCCGTCCTCGACCAGTGCCGCGTGGATGTCCCAGGCATCAAGCACCATATTGGCATTGCAGTCAGAATCGCACTCAAGCACATGGCCTGCGGCTGTAGCCGATGACAACTCATCCGACCACGCCCACGGCAGTCCATCACCCATTGCAAGCAGGGCCGTTTCTTTGCCCGCCGCGTTGTCTGGTTGCCCAGTCAACCAATTTGTCCAGAACCATGTCTCATCAAATGGCCATTCCCAGCCCTCATCATCTGCGCCTGATGTGTCGCTTTGTGTACCACCGAGCCACAAGGGACCGTCGGCCGCAATACTCCACTCGGACAGAATCGCCACCTCCACAGCTTCCGTCCACGTAGACAAGGCTGCGAGTTCAACCCCATCGACGAGCAGTCGCGGATCTGCAAGTGCCTCTACGAATGTCTCGCCCGGACTGTTGACGATCTCATATCCCCGGCCAGACTCCGAGCGGAACGCGCCGGGGGCAAGCCCCATTTGGCAGAGGTCAAGCACACCATCCGGCATCGGCATGCCCGTATTCGGGTCGAGGTCGAAGCATGAACCTGCAAGATCCAGCAGTGGGTCGATCGCAATCTGCCACGCGTCGCTGCACCCATTTTGGTCACAATCGTCGGTGTCATCTATGGGCGCATCGCACGGACATTCCAAGATCCACGTTTCGGCCGCACCAGAGAAGGGCCCAGCCGCGTCATCAAGCCAGCCGCCGATAGTGAGTCCGCCGTCGACAACCGCGACATCGCGCCCCCACTGCTCTCCAGGGTCACCCGCGATTGGTTCGATATGAGAAAGAGGTTTCAACTCAGCACAGAGCCCGCCTGCAATGTCGGAGGCCGCCGACCATGACCCGCGACCAAGATGGTCCCAGACATAGGCCCGCCCAGGATCCGAGTCAACACTGAAATCTCCGCCAGGTGCTCCAACTGCAATATGGCATGGACTCGCATCGACCGACCATCCATATCGCGCCCCATCAAGTAGTGGCGCGACAAGTGGGCAAAACGGGATTGTTGGCACATTAGGATCGAGCGCTGTCGCCAAGATCCACAAGTCATCGCTCGCTGTCGCCCGCTCAAATGCCCACGCCATCCCCCGTCCACCGTATTCCTCGGGCCAGGCAAGCAGCGGCCGCGTGAAACCGGGCTGTCCAACAGCTATGGTCGAGCCTGCAGCCGCAACGGACAAGCCGAACCAACTCTCAGGCGTGCGATAATTGAGCTGCGGAGCGTTAAACACTGGCGGCCGAAGCGTGACTACATGCCCCCAATTTCCGCTCGAACTCCGGTGGAACACATGCACAGCCCCAAGGTTGTCGTCAAGTGGAGTTGTATCAATGATTGGACATTCAATTGCGCCGGCCGCCTGCCCGTGCAAATAGACGCCGTCAAAGTCCAA
>JABAAC010000115.1 GCA_014238965.1 Phycisphaerales bacterium
CACGACTGCGATTCCGATGGCGTCCGAGTGCACCATCGAAGCGGTTTTGCCAAAGATGAAGGTTTCCAGCCCCGCTTGGTTGCCACCGGGAAGCCCTTGCGCGATGGACAGCAGTGCGATACCCAGTCCAAATCCACCACCGAGCAGCACGCCCATGATGGCATCATCCCGAAGCCGAGTCGCACGCCGGAGTACAGGCACCATCCACGCCGTTGCAAGCCCGGCGATGGCTGCGCCAATCAACAGGCCAACCAATGACTTGCCCGAGCCACCAAATGACTGCATGACCATGAACCCAATGACGACACCTGGCAGCATGCAGTGGCTCACGGCGTCGGCCAAGAGCGCCCGCTTTCGCAAAACGAGAAAGGTGCCCGCCACACCCGCGGCAGCACCCAGCAACATTGTGCCGATCACAACGACGCGTGTGTTCCAATCTGCCAGGAGCAGAATGTCCTGTAGCGTCGTGTCCATCACCACTATCCGCCCTGCGGTCCGCCAAGATGCTGCAGCGCGGTCGCCGCCTGCTCGAGCAGTGTCAGCCGCCCGCCATAGGTAGCGCGAAGGTTGTCGTGGGTGAAGACCTCATCAGTGGGCCCCGCTGCAACAATTCGCATATTCAGGAGCACGACATGGTCAAAGTACTCTGGGACCGTCTGCAAGTCGTGATGCACCACCACAACAGTTCGCCCTTCTGACTTGAGTGTTCGCAGTACCCTCACGATGGCTTGCTCGGTGGCGGCATCAACCGATGCAAATGGTTCGTCCATCAGATATAGGTCTGCCTGCTGCACCAGCGCGCGGGCAAGAAAAACTCGCTGCTGCTGACCGCCTGAGAGTTGGCTAATTTGCCGATGGGCAAGATCGGCCAGTTCGACGTGCTCAAGGGCCCGCATGGCCTGGGCCTTTTGTGATCGGCCCACTGGACGCAGCCACCCAAGGCGTCCATACGTGCCCATCATCACGACATCGAGCACACTGACAGGAAATGACCAGTCAACCGTTTCACGCTGAGGCACATAGGCCGTGCGGCGCCGGGCTTGTTTCCAAGGCTGACCAAAGATGGTGACCACACCCGAAACACTTGGAATAAGATTCAAGCACGCCTTGATCAGCGTGCTCTTGCCAGCTCCATTGGGGCCAACGATGGCCGCCAATACGCCAGTGGGGATGTCCAAGTCAACATCCCACAACACCGGGCGTCGATCGTAGGCGACCGTCAGGTCATGGATCGAGAGTGCCGCGTTGGGATCATGCTCGATGCCAGGAAGTGCATCCCTGTTGGGTCGATCGTTCACGCGAGGCTCACTTTCTGTCGCCGACCGAAGCGATGTGGGCTCGGATACCGCCAGTGGGCGCATTGCCACCAAGCGCTCGCGAGATGGTCGATGCATTGTGATCGATCATGCCCACATACGTACCCTCCCACGTGCCCGGTGCACCCATGGCGTCAGAGTACAACTCGCCGCCAACGACAACCGTGTGGCCGCGTGCTTGGGCACCCTCAATCAGTGCTCGCACGTACTTATCTGGCACGCTTGATTCGACAAAGACCGCGGGAATCTTCCGCTCAACCAGTATGTTCACAAGCCCATTGATATCCGCCAGACCCGCTTCGGATTCGGTGGAGATTCCCTGAATGCCCATCACGTCGAGTCCGTAGGCTCGGCCGAAGTAGCTGAAGGCGTCG
>JABAAC010000077.1 GCA_014238965.1 Phycisphaerales bacterium
GCGACAAAGAAGGCACCCAAGACGGCGCTCGCTCGATTCGGCGTTCGGCAGCAAGCTCAGGACAGTGCAGGCAATCCCCGAGGCGTCAATATTTCATCGACGTTTTCCAACGGTGCAATGGGCTGGGGGGGGCAAGGCTGGGGGGGCCAAGGCTGGGGCTGGTCCGGGTATTGGGGTATCTCGCCGTGGCTCTTGATGAGCGGCTGGGGCGGGGGGTGTTGCGCACCATGGGGTTGGGCGGAGCGTTGTAGTGGGTACGGTGGGGGCTACGGATTTGGTTGGAGTGGCTCAAGCATTTCAATTGGCAGCGGCGTCAATTTGCGCATCGGCAACGTCGGTTGGATTCGGTAGCGGATCCCCCGATTATTCCTAGGCAGCGTGCATACGCCAGGGCAGACGTTGAATCTAAATCCGCATCCCTGTACACGTCACCTCGAAGATCATCGAGTTACCGACCCAGCCTTGGGCGTTGCATTTGAAACGTCGGCGTTGGAATTTCACTTCATTGACCAGCATCACAAGTTGATCGCCCGGCACACATTGGCCGCGGAACGTGCAGTTGTCGATGCGTGTGAAGCCCAGGAAGCCTTCGTTGTCACGCCCGTCGTGTACGAGCCTGAATTGGTACAGCACACAACTGAGTTGCGCGGCAGCTTCAATCATGATGACGCCAGGAAGCAAGGGTCTGCCTGGGATGTGTCCCGGAACCCAGAATTCGTCGTCACGAATATCCTTGATGCCAACAGTCGTTGAACGCGCCTCGTTCATGCAGACAACGCGGTCGAGTTGTAGCATGTCGCCGCTTTGGAGCAGATACGCATCGAGATCCCTTGGCCCGAGCATGGACTGCGTCAGGTCAACGTCTGAGATATCGAACAGTGGGTCTGCCATGGCATTGACTCAGGCCACCGGGATGCGGTGTTCCTGGTTCCCTCCGAGGGGGCGGCGCAACAACGCCTGAGGCCGGGGCGGCCCAGCTCCAGGCGTTATCGATTCAACGAGTGCGGAACTCAGTCTGTTCGGGATTCCAGAACGGCCTTGCGGACGGTCTGGGCCGAATTCTTGATTTCTTGCATGCTTTTGCGGACGCGCGTGCCAGCGGCCTTATTGCCTCCAGCGCACTTGGCGACGTCCTCTTCGCATGAAGCGACCAAACGTTTAAGTTCTTCATATGCCTGCATGGTCATGCCAGATCTCCAGTCGGTTGGGGCCCACTACTTAGGCCCGTTTCACTGCAAGTATCGGCCTGAGGACCTCCTGAAGGCCGAAAATCAACCCAAAAAAGCAAGGGAACATGCCAATGTTTGTGTTTTGTAAGGATGTCCATCGACTGTAAGAGCCGTTTAGACCTTCAGTTCCACCGTTGTGGCCTGATTGCTTGCGTATCGCTGCCGCAGGGGATCAACCACCAATTTGATGAACTCATCCACTTGTTGGGGGGCCCGACCGACGTATCGAGAGGCATCCAGCAGCCCTTCGAGGTCGATATCAGCAAAGGTCTCATCCCGTCCAAGGCGGGCAAGGAGGTCATTGGGCTCGCCCTGTTTGACGCGGGCCAGGGCTTCCATCGAACAGCCCCGGATGATCTCATGCGCCTCTTGGCGATCAGCGCCCTTTCGCACAGCTTCCATGAGGATGTCCTCGGTGGCCATGAAGGGCAATTCGGCTCGTAACCTTGCCGTGACCACTGGTTCGTTGACGACCAACCCCTCCGCGACATTTCGCATGATGTCCAGTACCCCATCCATGGCGAGGAAGGCCTCGGGCAGGACCAAGCGGCGATTAGCCGAGTCGTCAAGCGTTCGTTCCATCCATTGCACAGCAGCGGTCTGCAGCGCATTAGAGGCAAGGTTCATGACAAATCGTGACATGCCGCAGGCTCGCTCGCACCGCATGGGATTGCGTTTGTATGCCATCGCGGACGAGCCAATTTGCGTGGACTCGAAGGGCTCTTCGACTTCTCGCAGGTTGGATAGCAGGCGAATGTCGGTTGCCCACTTGTGGACGGCAGCCGCTAGCGTGGCAAGTGCATTCAAAATCTGAGCATCGACAACGCGTGGGTACGTTTGGCCTGTGACAGGGAATCGCTGATCTGCCGGCCAACCCATAGCTTGAGTAACCAGTCGGTCGAGTTCATCGACTTTGTCAGCATCGTTGTCAAACAACGCCATGAATGAGGCTTGCGTGCCTGTTGCACCGCGGATACCGCGGAACCGAAGTGTATTTCGGCAGTGTTCAAGTTGTTCAAGTGCCAGCCAAAGATCCTGCGCCCATAGTGTGGCACGCTTGCCCACCGTGACGGGCTGGGCCGGTTGATAGTGGGTAAAGCCAAGCGTCGGTAACGCCCGCCATGTTGCCGCAAACTCGCCTAGGGCGTTGATGGTTGCAGCAGTCTTAGCTGCAATTGCATCCATAGCGTCACGCAGCAGTAGGAGTTCTGTGTTGCAGTTGACGAATTGACTCGTCGCACCCAGATGGATGATCGGGCCAGCTTCTGGGGCGACGTCCGCCAGTGCGTGGACGTTGGCCATGACGTCATGACGCAGTCGTTTTTCGTGGGCACGTGCATTGTCAATGTCGATGTCGTCGAGGTGTGCTTCGATCGCCTCGATTTGAGCATCCGTGATGGGCAGGCCCAGAGACTGCTGGCCGCGTGCCAGTTCGAGCCACAGGCGACGCCATGTCTTGAATCGGCGCTCGTCAGACCACAGGGCTTGCATCGCTGGCGAGGCATACCGAGTTTCTAGTGGAGAGCGATAGGTGTCCGAGGGGGCGTCCAAGAGGACATTGTACCGCACAGCGACGCATATAGGCGTAGGTCGTGCCAGCGGGGATACTGTCGGCATGGTCAAGAGTCTTAGGCATCTTGCAGTGTTTGCAGCCTGCTATGTGGCCGCCCAGGCGGTTGCGGCGTGCTTACTCGCGGGTGTTGCTGTGTCGTTTCGAGTTGTTGCCGTTGCAGGGCTGACAGCTATTGGGACATATTTGGTGGATCGCAGTGGTCCGTGGCCAGGGGCCATTGACCGCGCGGACGTGCGAGCTGCGCCAGATCGTGTTCGGTTTCTTAAGCGGCACACCATCTTGGTTCGTTGTGTTGCGATGGGGGCGCCGGCGGTGGCGTTCGTTGTGGCGCTTCCTTGGGGACCGTGGGTGGCCATTGTGCCACTCTCTGTCATCGGTTTGCTTGCCTATTCAAAGTGGGCCTTGCCCGGCGGGCGCATTAAGGATCGTTTACTACTCAAAAATGCCTCCGTGGCCATCAGCATTGCCGCGTTGTCGCTGGCGCTGGCGCATGCGGGGGGTGGCGCTGATGTGTGGACACTTGGAGCAGTAGCGCCAGTGTTGGTGCTTCGAGTATTTGCCGATGCGATGCGGTGCGACATTGATGACGTCAACGCGGATCAGCGGCATGGCACTCGGACATTTGCCAATACGTTCGGCGTGCAGTTTGCGTGGCGCGGCGCATTGGTGCTTGATGGGTGTGCGGCACTGGCGGCATTGGCCTTGGTACCTCTGGTTGGCTGGAGCGTCTCGATTGCGGTCGGGACTATTCCGCTGATTGGTGGCATTGGGTTGACTGTGTTGCAGCCTACGCCTTCTCGGGACCTTGTTGATGCACTTGGTGCCGTGGGTGTGCTGCTTGCGTGGGGACTTGTGTCAGTGGGTATCTGACGATTTACCTACCGTCGTCTCGCTTCCGCTCACTAGTCGCGCAATATTGCTGCGGTGCCGGACGAGGACAAGTACGGCGATGAGCAAGGTGATAGCCATTGGCGGGGCGAGGCGTGCGCCGATGGCAACGCCCTCTTCAGTGGGTAAGAGCAAGAGCACAATGGCGGTGGTCATCGGCACCATGCACGCGGCAACCACGCTCGCAAGTGAAACGGTTCGGGTCACAACGATGACCGCAATCCAGGTGACAATGCCCGCGGCAGCCGCTGCAGTGAGTGTGGGGAAAATACCAAGCAGCACCCCAAAGGCAGTAGCAACGCCCTTGCCACCTTTGAACCCAAGAAACACTGGGAACACGTGGCCAATCAAAGCTGCGGCGCCCACGCTCAGCCAAAGCCAAGACGTCTCGGGCGACATGTCGATCATCCATCGACCGATCAAGCCATGGCTGAACCCCGCGCCGAGTACTGGGGCAAGGCCTTTGCCAAGGTCGAGCACAAAGCACCCCATGCCCCATGTGCGACCAAGCGTGCGACCGAGATTGGTGGCACCGATGTTTCCAGAGCCGTGGTCTCGGATGTCCACGCCGCGGGCTTTGCCGATGAGGAGCCCGAACGGAACACTTCCCAGCAGATACGCCCCCAAGATCCAAAGCAGCCAATCCATCGACGAAGAGTAACCGACCGTAGGGTGCTATCGAATTACGCCAGCAGGTCGGCGACAGCTCGAACCACATCGGAGACGGGAATGCGGTCTATGCGGCACGTCGTCTTGCAGTGATCTGCCACACGTGCCTCGGGCAGAAATGGCTCTGCCACGAGTCGTCGCTCGTGCACGACATGCATGGCAGTCCATCGTTGATCTGTCGGACCAAAAAGGGCCACGCTCGGTATGGCGAGGCTCAGGGCAAGGTGCCGAGGCCCGGTGTCATTGGTCACAACGACTGCCGCGGCACCGATGATCGCCTTGAGCGCAGACACACTTGTGCCCATAGCCACTGCATTGATGATGGGTGTGTCACGGGCAGCCTTCATGACCGCCGCGGCGACGTCGCCCTCCGAAGGGGCACCTACGATGACCGGTACTAAGCCGTGTGACGCATGAATGGCTGCTGCTACGGCGCCGAATCGTTCAGCAGGCCACCGTTTGTCAACCCGATTTGCGCCGGGGACCAATACAGCGAATCGATCACCTGCGGCAGCTAATACATCACCTGCTTGGGATCGATCCTCATCGGTCACGATGACTCGCATGGGAGGCGTGTTTGTCGCGTCGATGCCGGTGATCTGCTGAACGAGATGTGCATACCACTGCACGGTGGAAACGCACTGGCTGCGATCGAGTTGTGTAACGCCATCGGTTAGTAGTACACCGCGACCATCTCGTCGGTAGCCAATACGGCGTTTAACGCGGGCAAGCCATGGCGCTGCTGCACTTCGAAAACTGCCCGGAAGCAGCCAGACTTCATCGAGTTTGGCGCTTCGCAATACGCGGGCCATCGGAATGATGCGCTTTGACGGCAAGGTATGGATCGCATCGATCGAGGGATGCTTGTCCAGCAGCGCCGAAGTATTCGAGTGTGCAAACGCAATGAGGTGAGCATCGGTTCGCTGTGATCGAAGCATCGTTAGCGCCGGGGTCGCCATGCATACATCACCGAGCCACGAGGGCATAATGACACCAACATTCATGGCGATGGATCGCCGATGTGCTGGGCAGCCTGTAGGAGCGTGCTACAGCGATGCGTGGGCTTGGGAGTACAAACGCCATGTCCTAGAAGCACAGTCCGGCATCCCGCTGCCGTCCCTGCTGCAATGTCGCGCGGCGCATCGCCCACGAGCCAAGAGGCCTGCAGATCGATATCAAACGCATCAGCAGCGGCCAGCAGCATCCCAGGTGATGGCTTTCGCCAATTGTGTTCTTGTGTAAAGGCCTTTACAACACCATCTGGGTGCCAAGGGCACGCGTAAAACGCTTCGATGGGTTGTTTGAGGCCAGTTTCTTGTTCTAGCAGGGCCTGCACTCGCGCATGCGTTGCGTCCATGTCATCTATCGAAAACGCGCCACGTGCAACACCACCTTGGTTGGTCACCACGAACAACATCCAGCCCGCATCACGCAATGCTCGGACTCCAGCAGCGGCTTCTTGGAGCAGCACGACCTTTTCTGGATCACCCAAATCACCTGTATTGGCGATCAGCGTTTCATCGCGATCTAAAAACACGGCGTGCGCCAAGCTCATCGAACCATTCCTGTTGGACGAATGACGATTTCGTTGATTGACACACGAGTAGGTTGCTCCAGTGCAAATGCCACCGCTTCAGCGATGTCTTCGGGTTGCAGCACATGTGGCAAGTCTCGGTAATAGGCCTCCGTGCCCGCCCTGGTGGCCTCATCGCGAATTGATGCAGGCAGTGCTGTGTCCACAGCACCAGGTAACACGGTTGTAACTCGGATCGCCGGTCCGCCGTGTTTCATTGCTGCAGCAGTTTCAGCTCGAAGCCCCTGAGCAAACATCGACACTGCAGCTTTCGTTGCCGAGTAGACCGCCGCTGAAGGAAAGGCGCACTGGGCTGCAACGGACGACATCAAGACAACGTCACCGCCATCTACTAAGCGTGGCAAAACAGCATGCACGGTTTGCAGAACGCCTGTCAGATTCACCTGCACTGTGTCTTGCCAATCGGCAATCGCGGAAGAGGAGATGGGTGCGATCGGCATGATTCCCGCATTGGCCACAACGCCGCTGAAGCCATCGGCAGCTTCAATGCATCGAGCAAGGGTTGCCTCATCCGTGATATCGCCCGTGACCGCTGTGGCATTGAGGGCATCGGCGAGAGCCTGCAAAGGCGCTTCGGAGCGGCTTGTCAGCACAAGTCTCCGGGTCGATGCCATTCGTCTAGCCACAGCACTGCCGATGCCGCTTGCAGCTCCGGTGATCAGCAATGCACCCTCTGGCGCGCCCGCGTTGGACCCGTGCGTGGTCATAGAGGGGTATCGTAGGGGCATGTCTGACCAGCCATCGACCACACACCCCAGCACCACCGCCAGCGAGTCTGACCTCATTGCCGCCCGTCGGGCCAAATTACAACGCTGGCGGGACGATTTGGGCCTGCAGCCATTTGGCTCGCGTGTTGACGACCTTGTATCGCTTGCCCACGCGAGAGGGCAATTCGACCAGGCCGCGGCCGACGCTATGTCCAGTGAAGAGCCTCCATCGGAAGATCCCCGGCCACGGGCTCGCGTTGCTGGCCGAGTCATGCAGCACCGTGCGATGGGCAAACTCGTCTTTATGTCGCTGCGAGATCACAGCGGCGACTTGCAGATTTCGTGTTCGAAGGCCGACATGGAATTGCCCCAATTTAAGTTGGCGTCCAAACTTGATTACGGTGACATCGTCGTTGCGGAAGGTCCTGTGGGCATGACCAAGCGAGGCGAAATTTGCGTTTGGGCTGATCGGTTTGATGTGCATTGCAAGTCACTTGCGCCGCCGCCTGAGAAGTTCCATGGCCTTGCCGATCCTGAAATGCGCGCCCGGCGCCGCTATGTGGACATGTACGCGAATCCCGAGACGATGCAGATATTTCAGCGGCGTTCGCAACTGGTCGGGGCCATTCGATTGTTCATGCAAGACCGTGAATTTCTTGAAGTTGAAACGCCAATGATGCACGCAGTGGCTGGCGGTGCCGCCGCGCGGCCATTCGTCACGCACCACAACACGCTCGACATGGAACTCTATATGCGCATTGCGCCTGAGCTGTATTTGAAGCGTTTGCTAGTTGGTGGCATGCCGCGGGTGTTTGAGATCAATCGCAACTTCCGAAACGAAGGCGTCAGTCGCAGGCACAACCCGGAGTTCACCATGATGGAGGCGTACCAGGCCTTTGGTGATCGCGAGAGTGTGCTTGAGCTGACTGAGACGTTGCTTCGGCATCTTGCTGTGGATGTGATTAAAACGGGCACCGTCACGTGGGGTGAATACACCGTCGACTGGACCCAGCCTTTCGATCGTATTGCGTACGCGTCACTCTTTGAACAAAGCCTAGGTTGCAATATGCGAGATGAGGCTGCGGTTCGTGACGTTGCAACGAAGCGTGGCATCGAAGATGCGGTCAGCCGCGATCATTGGTTGCTTGTCGATGCGTTGTTTGGCGACTACGCCGAGGCTTCGCTTGATCCTGAACGACCGACATTTGTGATCGACTTCCCATCTGCAGTCTCTCCACTTGCGCGGCCTCGGGAAGATGATGCCACGTTGGCATGGCGATCCGAGTTGTTTGTGTGCGGTATGGAGTTGGGCAACTTTTACACGGAACTGAACGACCCAGATATTCAGCGTGACTACTTCACAACGCAAATGGACGGCATTGACGACGAAGCCGCGGCGTTCAGAAGTATGGATCAGGATTTTCTTGATGCCCTTCTGGTCGGCATGCCACCCGCTGGTGGCATGGGCATTGGCATCGATCGGATCATCATGTTGCTAACGGGTGCCACGAGCATTCGTGATGTGATTCTGTTTCCATTGCTTCGTCCGGAAGGTGGGGCATGATGGCTCGATTGCTAGCGGTACTGCTGAGTGTGGCTTGGATAGCTGGTTCGGCGCTCGCTGAAACGAGGTGGTATCGCTTAGATCTCGGTGGTGTCCCCGCAGGCTGGCGTAAAGTCGACGAGTCAATGGCGGGCGGCCTTCGCACGTGGAAAACCACAGAGTTCATGCGTATTAACCGCGGCGGCGTGCCTGTAGAAATCGAAGCGAGCATGGTCTGGGTAGACAAGGTTGACGGCACACCTGTTGAGATGCGATTGATGCAAAAGATGGGGGCACAGCCGGTAGAGGCGACGTGGCGGTTTCTCGGCGATGACATCGAAATCAAAACGACACAAGGTGGGCGGTCCAACACCGTTCAGGTGCCCGCGCCAAGTGAACCTTGGTTGACCCCACAATCCGCCCGGGCGTTTGTCGCTGCGCGAGGCAATGCAGGTGCTGACACCATTTCGTTCAGAACGATGTCGCCGGAGTATGGCCCACAGGCTCTTACGCAGAGCATGGTGCGTGCAGGCAAAGCAACCGTGCATTGGCAGGGCCGTGATCTGCCTGCAACGCGCTGGACAGTGTCTACCGAGGGCATCCCGTTCAAGGGTGACGTGCTGTTCTCAAGCGACTGGAGACCGCTGGGCAGCACGATGAAACTGCCATTTGGTGATCTTCGAGACACACTCGCTGGCCCGGAAGTGCAAGTGATGGATGAGGGTGTGTCGCCGGAGTTGTTTACATCGTTGTTTGTGAAGCCGACAAACGAGTTGCACGATGCGCATCATTTGGACCGACTTGTGCTGAGGCTGTCATCCAAAGATGGATCTGCAATCGATCTCGATTCCTCCGGATCGCAATCGATCGCCGGACGATCGCCTCACAGCGTGACCATTGTCGTTGATCCCAGCACGCCGTTGCCGCCGATCGAGGGGGAGGCCAGCGACCCGGCGTACCGGGAAGCATCGAGTTTGGTAGATGCCGCCGACACGAGCGTCATTGCATTGACCAAGCAGGCTGTCATCGATGCCGCGCCAGGAGCGATGCATCATGCCGAAGCTATGCGGGCATTCGTCAATCGATGGATTCGCCGCAAAGGACTCGCCACAGCATTTGCCTCAGCGTCAGAGACCGCCGTTGATCGAAGCGGAGACTGCTCCGAGCACGCGGTCTTATTGGCAGCCATGTTGCGGGTCGACAATATCCCATCACGTGTTGCAACAGGACTCGTATGGATGGACGGCGCCGATGCATTCGGTTGGCACATGTGGACGCAAGCCCTGATCGATGGCGCGTGGGTCGATCTTGATGCAACGTTGCCTATGACGTATTCGACCGGGCATGTACTCGTGGCCACATCGCCGCTGTCCGACGGGTGGGGGCAGTCAGACCTCGTTGGTTTGCTCGGTCTGCTGGGCAACGTGCACATTGACGTGGTCGAGGCCAAGCGATGACTGGCCCGGGAGTGGCGCCGCCGCCGCGCCCACACGACGGTCACAAACACGACTTTGGTCGAGTGGGCATTATTGGAGGTTGTGCTGAGCCCGATGTGATGCTCGGCGCGCCGGTGCTTGCCGGTCGGTCTGCACTTCGCGCTGGCAGTGGCGGCGTTGTGTTGATGGTGCCCGAGTGTTTGGTTCAAGCAGCACTGACAATGTTGCCTGAGGCAACGGGTATGCCACTGGGCATCGAGGGCATGATGGCCCTGTGTGTCGATGCAATGGTGGTCGGCCCTGGGCTTGGCCTGGGCTCTGAGACAAGGGCAATAGTGCAGCATGTCCTTGGCACGAGTGGAGCATCGGCGGTTGTGGATGCGGATGCTTTGAACACGATTGCCACGATGGCTGATGATCCATGGCCTGCATCACGTCAAACTGTGTTGACGCCACACCCTGGTGAATATGCACGTTTGGCCAAGCGGCTAGGGTTGCCCAACTCTGGGACGGGGCGTAAAGAACGGCACAATGCTGCGATTGCTTTGGCGAAGCGAACCGGTGCGGTTGTTGTCCTTAAGGGGTTTCAAACGGTTGTGGCCTCACCAGATGATGGCGTGTGGACCTGTGCGACGGGCGGGAACACACTGGCGGTTCCAGGCAGTGGCGATGTACTGGCGGGGCTGCTTGGAGCGATGATTGCCGCGAGGACTCGGCAAGGTGAGCTAGGTGTGTTTGACGCTGCGAAGCTTGCCGTGCATATACACGGGCTTGCCGGTGATCGGTACGCCGCTACAGTGGCACGTCGTGGAATGCTTGCCCGTGAGTTGGCGGACCAGATTCCGGCGATCTTAGATCAGGAGGCCTTGGCTTGAACACAACCGTACAGACGCTGCTGCCGGGCCAGCCTGTTGAGGAGGCTGTATTCCTGTTGGTCAATCCACAGGCTCGAGAAAACACCAATGGCAAGCCGTACTTGCGATGCATGCTGCGTGATTCCACAGGGGAAGTGGCGTGTCGATGGTGGACGTTTGATCCAACTCAACTGCCCATATTGGAACGGTCGAGCGTTGTTGAAGTTGATGGCGATGTGGTCTCGTTCAAGGGGCAATGCCAGGTGCATGTAAAGGCCATGCGGCCGCTTGAACCCACGCCGCAGCGCCTCGAGTCACTGCTGCCTACGTCATCGCGAGATAACGATGAAATGTGGGGCCAAGTGCGTTCGTTGCTGGAATCCATCACATCACCATCGTTGCGGGGTTTGGTTGATGCCGTGTTTGATGACGACCCGCTGATTGCTGACTTTCGAGCCGCTCCTGCAGCGATGAGTATGCACCATGCGTGGATAGGCGGCTTGATGGAACACACTGGGCAAATGATGCGCATTGGTGACGCGGTGACTCGAATGTACGCCGAGGCCGGTGTTGAGCTCGACCGTGACATGGTGCTTGTTGGACTGTTCTTCCATGATTTGGCCAAGACAAGCGAGTTGTATTGGCGTGATGGATTTGGCTATACCGTCCGAGGCAATTTGGTTGGGCACATCGTCGATGGTGCCGGACTTGTTGAAACCAAGGCGAGCGAGGCTGAACTCGCAGGAGCTCCAGCACTGTGCGATGACGACCTCGCAGTGCTTCAGAACATCGTGCTATCGCATCATGGCCGGGCCGAATACGGGGCAGCGAAGCCACCCATGACACCCGAGGCGATATTGGTTGCTCGCATCGATGAGCTCGAAGCGCATACGCGAATGGCTGCCGACGCGGTTGCAGGGCATCCTCGCGGGATGACGGAGATGGTTCGGGGCCTCGGCAATCGGCTCTTTGCTCGGGGAGATTGATCGCGAGCGAAGGCACTTCGCCTTTTTTGTCATCTGCAATAGTGGCCCACTCGACGTTCGAATCGAGTGACTGCTACGATTTTCCAAATGGACAAGATCCTCATTGGCGTCCCTGTGTACAACGAAGCCAAGCACGTCAAGCCCGTGCTGCAGGCAATCGGTCGCTATGCCGATGACATTCTCGTCATTGATGATGGATCAACTGATGAAACTCCAATGGCGCTGGCCTCGCAGCCAGTTGAGGTTATTCGGCACGCACGCAATCGCGGCTATGGCCGTGCCATGCAGGAATTGCTCCGCCGCGCGGCATTTGATGGCTATTCCTGGCTCATCACGATGGACTGCGACTTGCAGCATGAACCCGCCGCGCTGCCTTCCTTCTTTCGAGCCATTGAGGCCAACGATGCCGATGTGATCTCCGGCTCGCGGTACATGCCCAATTCTGGCTCCAGTGGTGACGCTCCGTCGGAGCGGCGAGACATCAATCGATATTTAACGAACCGAATCAACACGCGGCTCGATCTTCGACTGACAGACGCATTCTGTGGTTTCAAGGCGTACCGCACCATTTCATGTGGCCATCTGCCGCTGGACGTCGACGGCTATGAGTTTCCATTGCAATTCTGGGTTCAGGCCGTCGCGCACGGCCTTCGAATTCGTGAAGTGCCCATCCGATTGATTTACAACGATCCAACTCGCACATTCGGCGGTCCACTTGACGACGCGGACAATCGCCGGCGTGTGTATGAGGAGGCGTTTGAAAGCGAGTTGGCGCGATGGGTGCATCGCCTTCCATCGCCCCAACCATGTGCAGTAGTTGTATGACATCGAGCGACGTGGTGTTGGAGGCGGTCCCCCTAGACGATCCCATTCATCGCGCCACCCATGACACTGCCGTTGCCACTCGAGCCGCGCTTGGACTTCCTCTAGATTGTCCTATCGTGGCGACGGGGCATCAACCAATGCTGCATCATGGTGGGCTCCTTGCCAAGGACATGGCCGCCCACGTGCTGGCTCGTCGGTGCGAGGGTGTTGCCTTGCACATCATGTTGGATACATCAACGGACGCAGTATTCGGCGTCGACGTGCCCAAGTCTGTGGATGGTCGGTGGGAGATCCGTCGTGGCATCGTCGCGGATGAAATGTCCAATGCGTTGTGGCGTCGGCCACCGGCAACGATCAGGGCTGGCGGTGCGATCAACATTACGTTGCCAGAGAACGTAAACGCCAAGGCGCAAGC
The DNA here is from genome assembly GCA_014238965.1 of Phycisphaerales bacterium. Classification (GTDB taxonomy): domain Bacteria; phylum Planctomycetota; class Phycisphaerae; order Phycisphaerales; family SM1A02; genus JABAAC01. Next base: position 12,720 of record JABAAC010000077.1, read on the forward strand.
CGAATCATTGTTGCAGTGGCAGTGGGACAAGGTTGGGCTTGCGCCAATGCTGATGCATAGTGCATCGCTTCTTGGCACCCCTGGTGGAGCCTCCATACTCAAGGCAATGGCGGCTGATTCAACGACCTGTGCGGCAACACTTGCAGCGGCACTAGATGCAGAAGGCATTGATGACATGCGCCGGCCCGAGGTAGGCGAGGATCCCGAATTGCCGTTGTGGGTGTCGCTTGTCGACGATGCCTCGAGTCGACGCATGGCACGCATGTCGGATCTTGGTCGAGATGACGTCATCCTTGAGCCACGCGCCGTGCTGACATCAGCACTTATGCGAATGTTCGTCTGTGACTGTTTCATTCATGGCACGGGCGGGGGTCACTACGATCGCGCCACAACCCGATGGTTGCGAGATTGGCTTGGCGTGGAACTTTTGCCACCCTTGGTCGTCACCGCACATGTTCGTATTGATGCCGAGGCCTGGTTGCAGGCACTCAGCGACGTGGAGCATGCCCGTGCCCAGGTGCGCAAAGCACGCCATGATGTCGTTGATGGCGGGCCATCAAAGGTGAAAGCCACGATGCTCGAGGCCATTGATGCTGCTCCGCGGGGCAGCCATAAGCGCCGCAGGGCATTCCAGGCCATGCATGTGGAGTTAGCGTTGCACGCGACCGATCGTGTTGCTGCCGCTGAGGCGACGCTCAATGCCGCGATTGAGCAAGCTCAAGTCCTTCGGCGCCGTGACTGGCCGCTCGTAGCACTTTCGCCAGAACGCACAGCCTTGCTGTGGGAAGCGGTGACTGCCACCTTTCATTGAACACGGAGGCCCGCAGCCTGCCACAGGGATGCAATGGCCCCGTCGGAGCTCAGCTCAATTCGTGTGCCGTCGGGCTTGCTCGTTGACACAGGCCCCTGTCGCGTGACATGTGTGTAACTGGGCAATGCATCCATCCCTTGCCATGTGCTGAGCACCCAGCTGCCGTCTGGATTTTCGTTCCAACGGTCCCGGCGCATGAGCATTCGTGGGGTGCTGCTGCCACGGTCCCACGCGGGCCACGCAACAATTTCACCCTCAGTGCGCGGTGCAAGGTCGGCCATCAGCCACTCCAGCGGGCGAGGGAGCCAGCCTTGGGGAACTTCGTTTTCAAAGGGTGCTCGCATGCCATCATCATCTTGGCGAATGATGATCAGCCGCGGCCGAGGCTGTCCTACGGATGGAGCCGTTCGAATCCCGAACTCAGTTTCCTTGGCCTGCAGCCCTCGCTGCTTACGCGTTGAGTTGAGGTACCACCGCTCTTCTTGGCTATCCCACCGCATCCACATACGAGCAACTTGATCCAAGTACTTGTCAGACATAGGGTTAATGGCGTATCGCAAGTGAAGCGTCACGAGCAACCCAATTTGGTGATCCGAGGGGGCTGCTGGCAGGCCGTCATCTGGCCGGACCTGATTCATCGGGGCAGCTTGAACCCTGAGCGTTCCAAAGCCCAACTCTTGAGGCTGTCCCTGGGGACCGTTGCGCCAGATCCGAAGCACCCGCCGCAGGCCAATGAGGGCTTCAAGTGAATCTCGATCAATGGCATCAAGCATTCGTTGGCCTCGCTCAACGGCTTCCTCCGCAGCGGCCAAAGCCTCAGGCGTGTCCATGGGCACCACCGAGGCAAAGATGCGGTCGATGGCAGGGCGGGCCATGGGCAAGAGAGCTGGCGTTGTAACTGCTGTAAATAGCATGACTTGGCCATCAGATCGTGGTACGGCCAGCCAGCCAAATGTGACGTTTGCACCGTCATTCAGTGCTTCGGTGATCCATGTCTCTGAGGCATCTCGCCCGTCAATGGTCCGGCTTGTTGAGCTAAGAACGGCTCGCGATTCTCTCGTGCCCAATGCATCAGGGCCCAGCATGACGTCTGCCGCGGGATTTATCGAGCCCTCAGGCGCGGCAATGATCTCTGCACGAAGGCTCCACATGGGCTTGGAAGCGCCATCTCGAAGCAATAAATGGGGATTCCCACCATTTGGCCGGTGAATCACCCGAGTGCCTCGGGGGACTTCAAATGCCGCGCCAAGGGGGTCCAGCAGGACCCATTCCTGACCTGGGGAGGCTGGCGGAAGTTCCAGGGGTACGACCTGTGGCGGTTGGGCCACGAGGGCAGGCCCCTCAGGAATGCTTTGGCCCACCTGTCCTGCCGGGGAATGGCAGACAGCTGTCGCTGTGGTTGTCAGGAGTGCCAATGTCGATGCCCATTGCATGGCAAAAGCGTACCGCGCCAACCCAGCGATATCGCCCGCAGAGGTTGACAATGGGGCGTGGGTCTCTAGAATCCTCGGTTCGCGCCCCGTTATGTGATGGGGCATGGCACGTCCTAGAGCGAGGGTTGCGGCGCTACCAAGCACCGTGGCCCAAAACGCCGAAGTATTTTGTGAGTTCCGATGAAGATCCGCATCCGAATGGAAGCCTACGACCACCAAGCGCTCGATGCGTCGGCGAAAGAAATCGTCGATCATGCAAAGCGCACTGGTGCCAAAGTTGCTGGCCCGGTCCCGCTGCCTACACGCCGCGAGATCTACACCGTGAACCGTTCCACATTCGTGAATAAGAAGTCGCGTGAGCAGTTTGAAATTCGTACACACAAGCGCATCATCGACATCTCCGAACCCAATGCCCGCACCGTCGAGTCACTGAACAGACTCGTTGTTCCTGCGGGTGTCTTTGTGAAGATCAAAGCCTGAGGTCAGTGATGAACGTGCTCATTGGACGAAAGATTGGCATGACGCGCTTCTTTACGGAAGACGGTGACAACGTACCGGTGACCGTGATTCAAGCGGGGCCTTGTGTTGTCACACAAGTCAAGACGGATGAGGCCGACGGTTATAACGCTGTGCAACTTGGCTACGAAGATGTGAAGCCCCGTCGCAGCAGCATGCCGGTCATTGGCCACGACAATTGCGCTGGCAGCGGGCCGCTTGCCGTGCATCGCGAATTCCGCGCAGACGAGATTGATGTCGAGCTTGGTGACAAACTTGACGTGACGAGTCTTGAAGACACGAAGTTCGTCGATGTCATCGGCACGAGCAAAGGCAAGGGCTTCCAAGGTGTCATGAAGCGGCATCACTTCCGTGGCCTAGAAGCCAGCCACGGTGTCAAGCGCAAGCATCGCCACCCCGGATCAATCGGCGGCCACAGTGCCAATCTTGGCACTGGTCCAAAGCTTAAGAAGGGCAAACGCATGGGCGGCCGCATGGGTGGCGAACGCGTCACTGTTCGCTCATTGCAGGTCATCAGCATTGACGCCCAAAAGAATCTTCTCCTCGTCAAGGGCCCAATTCCAGGGCCTGCAGGCAGCATTGTGATGGTCCGCGGTGCTGTACGTCTTTATAAGACCAAAGCGAGGATTGTGAAGGCCGGATGACTGTGCGGCGATGGCCGTGACAATTCAGACGACGCCGAGTCGAGATGCTGCCGGCATCCGTCAGAGACGGACGGAGCATCAGGCGAAACCGGGCCCAGCCTACTACGTGGCCCAGCAGGTGTGAAACATGATTGAACTCCCCGTTCTTGACAACTCGGGTAAGCAGGTCGATGCCCTCAGCATCGATGAAAGCCAACTTGGCAGCGAGGTACGCCCCGCGCTACTCAAGCAGGCCTACGTCATGTTCCACGCGAACAAGCGGCACGGCAGTGCACGCACCAAGAGTCGCGGCATGGTCGAAGGTTCCACACGAAAGTTATATCGCCAGAAGGGCACGGGCAATGCCCGGGCTGGTTCAGCACGTACGGTGATTCGAACCGGCGGTGGTGTGGCTTTTGCCAAAGACTCGGACACCGGCAAATGGCGACAGCGCATGCCTCGCAAAATGCGACGGCTCGCGAATCGCAACGCATTGCTCGCCAAACTCGTTGATGGCGAAGTGAAGTGCATTGACTCGCTCGACATCGACAAGCCTTGCACAACCGACATGAAAGAACTGCTTGCCGCAGTGGGCATTGATCGAACGTGCCTTGTGGCGTTGTCACTTGACCAGCGTGAGGCAGCATTGTCGGTACGAAATCTCGACAACGTTCGAACAATTCGAATTGATCAATTGAACGCGTTTGAGTTGCTTAACCATCGGTACTTGGTTCTTGACCGGGCGACGCTCGAGTCATTCCTTGATGGCTCAGCATTTTCCGCTAACGAGACTGCTGATGGAAAGGACGCCGCCTGATGCTTTCCACTGACGTCATTCGTAAGCCGCTTATTACCGAGAAGACCACGTGGGCATCGTCGGCCCACAATCGATACGCCTTCGAGATTCATAGCAATGCCGAGAAACCTGATGTTCGCCGAGCGATTCAGGATTTGTACGGCGTCCGTGTACTTAACGTAGCCATCCAAAACCGCAAAGGGCAGATGCGTCGCAATCGCAATGGAACTTGGAAGACCCGTGATATCAAACGGGCGATCGTCAAGGTTCATGCAGAGGATCGCATCGAACTCTTCTGACCCTTGGGGTAAGGACACGCAGCAATGCCTATTCGAAAGTACAAACCGACAACACCAGGACGCCGCGGCGGCTCGGTCAACCTTCACTCGGAGGTGACCAAGCGTGCGCCGGAGAAGTCGTTGCTCAGGCCAATGAAAAAGAATGGTGGCCGCAACAACCAAGGCAAGATCACGGTGCAAGGCCGTGGCGGTGGTCACAAGCGACGCTATCGAGTTATCGATTTCCGTCGCACAAAGCTTGATGTCAAGGGCACTGTGGTCGGTATTGAATACGATCCCAACCGTAGCGCCCACATTGCACTGATTCAGTACGAAGATGGTGATAAGCGGTACATCTTGTCGCCCAAGGGGCTGACTGTCGGGGCCACTGTCGTCTCAACTGATGCGGTCGTCGATCCAACGCCTGGTGTGTGTATGCCACTGTCATGCATTCCCACTGGCCAAACAGTGCACAACATTGAGTTCGAGCCAGGCAAGGGTGGCAAATTGTGCCGCAGCGCTGGTTCGGGTGCTCGACTTACGAACAAAGAAGGCCGCTGGGCCACGATCGTGCTGCCCTCGGGTGAAATACGGCAAGTCTCCATCGAATGCCGAGCAACCGTTGGCGCAATTGGCAACTCCGATCACGGGTTGGTGAAGCTTGGCAAGGCTGGTCGCAATCGTTGGCTTGGCCGGCGTCCTAAGACGCGTGGCGTTGCAAAGAATCACCATGACCATCCGCTTGGTGGTGGTGACGGTAAGTCAAAGGGTGGCCGTGAGCCGGCAAGCGCTTCGGGCACGAAGTCCAAGGGTGGCCGAACGCGGCATCGAAACAAGTGGTCAAACGACCGAATTCTCCGTCGCCGTCGTAGCAAGCGTTACGGCCAGCTGAAAATCTGACCAGGGAAGGACCCACACGATGGGACGCTCACTCAAAAAGGGACCCTTTGTCAACGAGAAGCTGTACCGCAAGGTTATGGCTCAAGAGTCTGCTGGCGCACGTAAGCCGATTAAGACGTGGGCTCGCGCATGCACGATCGTTCCCGAATTTATTGGGTACACGTTCCAAGTGCATAACGGCCGTTCGTTTACAGAGGTCTTTGTCACTGAGGACATGGTCGGCCACAAACTCGGTGAGTTTTCGATTACTCGAACCTTCCGTGGTCACACGAACAAAAAGGAGGGCATCAGGTCAGGCAATTGACCTTGACCGGCGCATCCACCTATGACGTATCCAGCAAGTCACCGATTCGCACGCATTTCGCCCCGCAAGGCGAGACTCGTTGCCGACTTGATTCGCGGTCTGCGAATCGATGCGGCCATGAACGAGCTTGAGTTCTCCAAGAAGCGGGCTGCTTGGTATCTAAAGGCAGTGCTCAAGAGCGCTGTCGCCAATGCTGAGGAGCAGGAGGCCGACGTCTCCAACCTTGTCGTGTCCGAGAGTTGGGTCGATGAAGGCCCAGTCATGAAGCGTTTCCACCCAAAGGATCGCGGTCGCGCGCATCCCATTCGAAAGCCATCGAGCCACCTTCATGTGGTCCTCGATGAGAAGGCCTGAACCCATGGGTCAAAAAGTTCATCCATTCGGCTTCCGTGTCGGTATTACCGAAGCACACAAGTCTCGCTGGTACGCCCCTAAGGCACTCTTTGCGGAACTGCTCGTTGAGGACTACCGCATTCGTGCGTACGTCGACAAGCGTTTGAACCGCACGCCGCCCTTCGCGGCTGTGGCGGACATTCACATCGAGCGCACGCGTGAAGAGTTGACGGTCA
>JABAAC010000111.1 GCA_014238965.1 Phycisphaerales bacterium
AACGTAAAACGAAGAAGTTGCTTGGGCTACACCGCGTTGCCAAGGCGATGGGCGGCAAGTCACTGTTCTCGGCACTTGAGGTTATGTTGACCCCGGGGCAACGCATCGGTTTGCTCGGCTTGAACGGATCGGGCAAAACTACATTGCTTCGACTGATGTCGGGTGATCTTGAGCCTGACGCGGGCACGGTCAAGCGGGCGGCGAATTTACGAGTAGTGACTTTCAGTCAGCATCGTGACACACTTGTTCCCAGCCAGACGCTGCAGGAGGCGCTGTGTCCGGTCGGCGACATGGTGGACTATCGCGGAAAGCAGGTGCATGTGACCGGGTGGGCAAAGCGGTTCCTGTTTGAGGCGGATCAGTTATCAACTCTTGTGTCGAATTTATCAGGTGGTGAGCAGGCGCGCGTGCTGATCGCAAATCTCATGCTTGAGCCCGCCGACGTCCTGTTGCTTGACGAGCCGACGAATGATTTGGATATTCCGTCTTTGGAAGTACTGGAGCAGGCGCTGCTGGAATTTCCTGGTGCAATTGTGTTGGTGACGCATGACCGCTTCATGCTCGATCGCATCGCTACTGAATTCATCGGCCTTGACGATGTCGGTTGCGCGAAAGTGTTTCAGACGCTGCAGCAATGGAGGTCGCATTGCAAGACTGTGGCCTCTGGCGTGTCAGAGGCCAGCGAGTCATCTGTTGGGAAGGCCGCGGCCCCAAAGACTTCCAAGAAAAAGCGTTCGTACAAAGAAGAGCGTGAGTATCAAGGTATGGAGGCCGCGATTCTTGAAGCCGAAGCCGAGGTAGAGCGGCTAGAGCTTGTGGCTTCCGACGCGGCGCTAGTGAACGACCATGTGGCGGCCACCAAGGCGTACGGTGCGGTCAGTGTTGCTCAAGAATTGGTGAAGACGCTCTATGCTCGTTGGGCCGTTCTTGAGCAGGATTGACGTTCTAGTGTCGTTGTCACTTTGGAGTGATCTTGCCATTTCTATATGCCTGTTGTGGATGAAATGGCACAACGCCGCAAAAGGGTGTTTCTTAGCTTCGCTGGCAGTTACTGAACGTTCGGCTCCCCGCGTCGCATTGTGACGTGTTTGGCCAATCGATTGCATTACTTCACCATACGAGCGACCGAGCTTTGTTGGGTCGTGTCATTTAAGCGGGCCAAGCCCAAGTGGTGATAGGCTGCCATCAGACATGAAGCAGCACGCTCTTTGTATTCCAATGTTGCTGTGGTTAACAGCATGCACAGCCAAGCCACAAGCCCTATTCAATGGGCAAGATCTCGCTGGGTGGACCAAGTATGGCGGAGATGCCACCTACTGGGTTGAAGAGGGGTGCATTGTCGGCCGGCGAGGCCCCGGGCCCAATACATTTCTCTGCACAAACCGGAAGTACGACGACTTCGATTTGGAACTCGATTTTCGGTGGGATGAACTATGCAATAGCGGCATTCAGTTCCGGTCCAAGGTGTACGAAAAAGAGCAACGCGTCGGTGGCTACCAATGCGAACTTGACCCATCAGATCGTAGTTGGTCATGTGGCCTGTTCTATGAAGGTCCAGAAGGCCGCTGGATCGACTCTCTCGACGATAACGAGCCGGCCAGAAATGCTCGATCACTCACTGGTTGGAATCACATTCGCATTCGGGCATATGGGCCGCGCATTCAGACTTGGCTCAACGGTGTGCCGTGCATCGACTATGTGGATCCAGATCCCGACACAACGGGGTTCATCGGCCTGCAGGTGCATGGAGGCAGTTCGGGGGCACTTCGGTGGAAGAATATTCGGTTGACGGAACTTTGATGCATTGAACTTGACCTAATCGCTTGGGCAGCGATCATGGGTGCAGGAGACCTCCTCGTGCTTGCCCTGATGCTATATACAACTTGTCTTGTCTCACCGACCATCCTTGCGCATGATTGCGACGGCCATGATGGCGTGTGCTGCCGTGTCTATGAAGTGTTGGATGACAGACCGCTAGTGCCAACAACACGCTGCGATGACAACGACATCATTGACATCCTATGGGTAGTCAATGCGCCGGCACTCGACCACATGGGCGGTGGGGCGGCTGTGCTGGACGAAGTGCGTATCGCCATGGGCAAAGCGGACGAGGCATTCCTCAATGCACAGATGCCATTCAGTACGCGGTTGGTTGGGCTGCACGTGACGCAGTACACCTTTGACTGGGCCTACCTGTATGACCTGCAAGGCATGGATGACGGGCACATGGATGAGGTGCACGCGATTCGTGATGCCAAGGCGGCTGATCTTGTGGCACTCATCACAATTGACGGTTACTGCGGCGTCGCGTTTGTCGCTCCGGACAATCCTGCGTGGGGGTTCCAGGGCAACTCGGCAGATTGTCTACTTGTGGATTGGGCGAGCCCGATGCGACATGAGTTGGGGCACAATTTAGGTTCCAAACACTACACGACTGATGGCGGAGGGTACTTTCCGTGGTCTGCGGGTCATGTGCTTTCATTTGACGATGGCACTACGGCTGGCACCTGCTTGGCCGGCAACAGCCTTCCCTATTATTCGAATCCTGCGGTCATGTACAACGGTGAGCCAATGGGAATACCTGCAGGTGATTCTGGACAGGCCGACAACTTCGATACATTCAGTCATACGGTGCCGATGGTTGCGGACTTTCGCTGCAGTGACAATGCTTGCCCAGCAGACACCAATTACAACGGCACCGTTGATGCCGACGATATCCTTGCTGTGCTGGGTGCATGGGGCCCCGCGGCGGCGAACCCAGCTGATGTGGTGCTCGATGGTATGAGCGATGTGAACGACTTATTGCTCGTGGTGTCCAGTTGGGGGGAGTGCAATTGACGCCTTCCATGCGTCTCAGATAGTCTCTTGGCAGTTGGTGATTGTGGCGGTCATTTTCTCCGGAGAAGGGGACACGCATTGCTCGTATTCTTGGGTGGTTTTACAGCCGTCGTTGCCTTTGTCGCCATTATTTGGTGGGCCAACGAGCAGAAAAAGAAGCGACTAGCAGCACTGCAGGCAGCAGCGGCTGAACTGGGTCTTCATTTGGATCCCACGCCGGATGCTGATCACGATGATCGCTTCAAGCAATTTGCGATCTTTCGCATTGGAGATACGCGGCGTGCCTACAACACCATGCGGGGCATGCTCAGTATCGGAGGGCGTGAACGCAAGGTACTTACAGGTGACTTTAAGTACACCATTACATCAAGTAATGGAAAGCAGACGACGCGAACAACGTACCGATTCAGTTACCTGCTTGTGCAGTTGGGGCATCACGTTCCGGAGTTGATCATTCGTCGGGAGAACTTCTTTGACAAGATCAAGGCATTCCTTGGGTTTGACGACATTGACTTCGAATCGGCCGAGTTCAGCAAGCGATTCTCGGTGAAGTCCACCGACAAGCGATTCGCTTGGGACCTCATCGATCCACGCATGATCGAGTGGCTGCTGGACACCCAGTGCCCGGCAATCGAATTGGAAGGCGATTGGATGTGCATGGCTGATAAGTCGCGATGGGCACCAGAGCAGTACAAGCACAAAGTTGCACTCGCAAGTGCGTTCATGGATCATTGGCCAGAGCACACGGTCCGCGGCATTGCCGAGGGCCGGTACAGGAAGGACGACTGATGGAGTTGCTGCTACCAGCCATATTGATTGGTGGACCGATACTGATTGTGCTGTTGTGGTACATCGTTATCTACAACAGGTTCGTCGCGCTCAAGCAGCACATGAAGGAGAGTTGGGCAGATGTTGATGTTGAACTCAAGCGCCGTTACGACCTGATTCCGAATCTTGTATCCACTGTGAAGGGCTACGCCAAACACGAACAAGGTGTATTTGAATCGCTTGCCAAGGCACGATCTGCAGCGCAGGCGAATGTTGGAGACCCTGCACGGCAGTCAAGTGACGAACAGCGGCTCGTGGGCCAGTTGGGCAAGCTCTTTGCTGTGGCAGAGGCATATCCGGACCTCAAGGCTGACAAGAACTTCCTTGATCTTCAGCATGAGCTGTCCAACACCGAAGATCGTATTGCGGCATCAAGGCGTTTCTATAACGGCAATGTTCGTGAACTCAACACCTTGCGCGAGTCGTTTCCATCGAGCATTGTCGCGTCAATGTCTGGGTTCCAGCAGGCGGGGTTCTTTGAGGTCCAAGACAGCAGTCATCGAGAAGCGCCATCCGTCCACATCGATGTGTGATGTGCAGTCGCGTTAGTCGGTGCTAGATGTTCGATCGCGGAGCAGTTGCAGTAACTCAGCGTGATTCGCTTCGAGTTGTTTGAGCCTTGCGTCGGTTGATGACGTGCTCGTTGAAGCCTCGCCGCCGCCGGCAATTCGTTTCATGAAGATGTTTGCAAGCGCACCGGCGAATGTTGCAAATAGGCCGATGCCGGTGATCATGAGAACCACTGCTAGGGTTCGACCGGTATCTGTGACTGGTATGTAGTCGCCGTAGCCTACGGTCGACACCGTGACAACAGCCCACCAAGCAGCGTCTTGGGCGGTTCTGATCGACGCACCATGGGTTGTCGATTCAATGTGAAGCACCATGGCGGTCACGCCAATAATGATGCCGATACCCACAAGCATGGTGACTGATACGGCAAAGGCAGCGTGATCGCGGTGGTAGACCTGCTTGAGAATGCGGATCGATCTGAAGATCTGAAGAGCGCGAATCAGACGGGCGAATCGGGCATATCGAAGGCCTGGAATCACGGGAATCGACGAGGCGAGATCCATTAAGCCCCATGTGAATATGTATTTGAGTTTGCGATCGGCGACCACGATGTTGTGTATGTAGTCCATCAGGAAGCCCACGCAGAAGCACCAGTCAAAGAGGACAAGGAGCCGGCTCATCTCGCTGTCTGTGGGCAATAGCATTTGCCACGTGATGACACAGAGGGACACAACAGAGACAACCGCGATGAAGAGGTCGTAGGAGGACCCGTGGTGCAGGTCTGTCGGGTCAGATTGAGGAGCCTTGGTGGATTTGGTCGGTGGAGGTTCGATGTCGTGACTATCGGTCACCAAGTACCGTGCGCTGCACGAATCACTGTGGCCACAATGACTCGTCCGAGCCCTTGGGTGGGCGACTTGAGGGCCTACGTCGATGGGCTAGGAGGCGAATTCGATGTCGATGCAGCCTCTTCGCGATCCTTGCGGCGTTGCTCGCGCTGGGCTTCGCGCCGATGCCGTGGCGGAATGACATCCTTTGCCAGGCCGATCAGTTCCAGGAACTTAATGTTGTAGTAGGTGAGGTCGATTTCCCACCACTTGTGCTGATTCGAGGCGCTCACTGGGTCGTGGTGATGATTGTTGTGCCATCCTTCGCCAACTGCGAGCAAGGCAACGAGCCAATTGTTACGGCTGTGGTCGTCGGTGTCATAGTTTGAGTACCCAAAGAGATGGGTCAGTGAATTGACCGACCACGTGATGTGCCACACAGCAACGGTTCGAACAATGACGCCCCAGACCAACAAGCTCAGGCCAAACTGCCAACTGGCAGCCCAGCCCCAGTCAGCGAGCAAGCCAATGCCAAGGCCCACAAACAGATACAGCGCGGCGTGTGCGACGTAGATCCACATCCACGAGTACGACTTCTCCAACTTCAGGTAGAAGGGGTCTTTCAGAATGTCCGGCGCATATTTTCGATACGTCGTGATGTTGTTGACGGACTTGTTGTGGGTCAGCAGCCAGCCGATGTGCGACCACAGAAAAGTGACCAGTGGTGTGTGCGGGTCTTCCACCTCGTCTGAGTGATTGTGGTGATACCGGTGGGTCGCCACCCAGCGAGCGGGCGTGTCTTGCATGCAGCACAGCGCGAGTACGACGAAGCTGTGCTCGAGCCAGACCGGAACTTTGGCTGAGCGGTGGGCCAGCAGTCGGTGGTAGCACAGGTTTACGGACTGCCCATAAATGAACACGCCTGCAACCATTAGGATCAAGCCCGTCCAACTGAAGAGCCATGGCAGCACGGCGGTCAGCGCCAACAGGTGGATCAATGCAATAGGAATGGCATAGATCCAATACACCGAGCCCGGCACGATGGCGTCAGGGAGGGGCAGCCTGGCTGTGGTTGTGGTCAGTTTTGGGGTGGTTGACATGAGCGTGTGGGAAGTGGTCCTGCTCGCGTGGTTTGAACCCTCATTGGTCAATGCAAGCGTGCTGAGTGTATCGAGCCTAGGGAGTGGAAAGTCGAACTTTCAGAGCTACAGGAGGGCAATGTACATCTGTCTAGGGGCATGCACTGGACTCAAGAGGGCTGCATTGTCCGCATTGCCGCCTCAACGTCTCGCCCACTGGGTGACTGAAAGACCGCCAAGTCAAAGCCGGACACTGCAGCAAGTAGATGGTCGAAAATATCAGCTTGAATTTGCTCATATGGCACCCATCGATTGTCGTTGGTGAACACGTAGAGCTCGATGGGCAGTCCCTGTGGCCCTGGATCTAGATGTCGCACGAGAAACGTGAATCCATCGCTGTGTATCTTTGGGTGGTCTCGCAGATAGGCCTCGATATACGCCCGAAAGACACCTAGATTGGTCTGCTGCCGTCCATTGATCAGGTTCGACGTGTCCACGGCACGCTCTGCATTCCATGCATCGATGTCAGCGATGCGCTGGTCAAGTTCGCCAGTGAGCAACGAGAATCGCTTGTAGCGTTCAAGGTCGTCACGCTGCACGAAACGAATAGTCGACAGGTCAATATTGATCGCACGCTTGATTCGTCGCCCGCCCGATTCGGACATAGCCCGCCAGTTTGTGAACGGGTTGGTCATTAGGTCGTATGCAGGAACCAACACAATGGTCTTGTCGAATGCTCGAACACGCACCGTGGTCAATGTGATTTCTTCGACATCACCATCGACGTTTTTGCTCGGTACCGTAATCCAGTCGCCCACTTTGACCATGTTGTTTGCGCTGATCTGTATGCCAGCGACAAGGCCAAGGATCGAATCCTTGAAGATCAACATCAGCACTGCGGCCATCGCACCAAGCCCTGACAGGAACCACAGCGGTGACTTGGAGAAAATGATGCTGAACACAAGCACCAGCGCAACCAAACTCAGCAAGATTTTGATTGCCTGCGAAATGCCGGTGATCGGAACTCGATCTTCCAAGTCCCTGTGCTGGACCAAGACTTCGCCAACCTCAAGCAGGCCGAACATAGTGGTCAGCAGAATCCAGACGATGTAAATTTCGATCATCGGACGAAGCCAGTAGTCCACCCCGAATGATCCGAAGGCTGGCAACACAAACATCAAGAGGATGACCGGCACCAGATGTGACAGTCGAACCAGCACGCGCTGCTTGAGCACTTCGTCGGCCCAGGCCTTCTTGAGTTTGCTCAGCATGCGATGGGCAATGCTGCGTAGTGCTAATTTGGCAATCGCATTGGCCAAAAAGCACACCAGGAGTACGGCAGCAACGGCCAGTGCGCCCGCAAAGACCTGCGACCACAATGTGGACAGTCCCCATCCCGCCAGCAGCGATTCCAGCGAGTTCATTGCATTCACGACAGCGTCGCTCAGGGCTGTCTCGCCAATCATCTCCCCGGTAATGGAGGAATTGGTTGAGTCATCAATTGGCGTGGTTGCGTCATCCCAGATCATGGAGTGCACGGTAGCGAGCGGGAGTTCCTTTGGGGCAATGCAGCATGCTCAGCCCCAGGGGGAGGCGGGGGAGGTTGTCCGAATTCAGGCCCCTAGGGTGCGAAATAGACACTTTTTGGCGTTGAACGATGTTGCCACTATCCATCCCATCGGGCTCAGGCAGCTAGGGATAACAAGTGGCTAGATATGCAATAAGAGATTCGCCGTGGGGATCAGCTGGGCTCGAGGAGCTCCACCGTGAATCAACTCAAGGAGTTGGATACAAGTGGAAGTTGCGCAGTCAAGCCTTCGCCAGCGGGCAGGGTACGATCGCTGCGCCTACGACGAATGCTGGAACTCGGCGGTTGAAGCCAACTAATGCAAAGGCTTTTTTTCTGAGCCCCTCGCTCATGCCACACAAGTCATTAGGTCGTTATGAATTCCCATACAGTGCGTTCATGTACAAGCGAACGAAAGCCATCACAAACACCATTGTGCTATCGAGCGTACTTGTCTCGTGTGCATCGGCGGCGCCAATGGATGCCAACGCCAAGCCCAATATTGTCGTGATCATCTCCGACGATGCGGGATGGAGCGACTTTGGCTTTCAGGGTTCACCTGACGTGCCCACGCCGAATCTCGATGCGTTGAGAGCCTCGGGCGTTCGATTCGAACGGGGCTATGTGACTGCGTCCGTGTGCTCGCCATCCCGTGCGGGCTTGCTGTCAGGTCAATACCAACAGCGCTTCGGCCATGACACCAACATGCCCGTTGGATCCAAGCACGGCATGCCCGGCAGTGTCGTGACACTTGCCGAGCGACTGCACGATGTGGGCTATGCCACTGCATCAGTTGGAAAGTGGCATCTTGGCTATGAGCCGGACATGCGGCCACTTGCCCAGGGGTTCGACATGTTTCGGGGGCAACTTGCGGGCAGTCGAAAGTACAAGCCATACCCAAAGGGCAAGTCGCATGCCAACTACAGGCAGCGCATTGATGACACGCTGATCGAAGATGAAGCAGCCCAATTCGAATGGGTGACGGCCTACTTCGGAGATACGGCAGCCAACTTGGTGAAGTCAATGACTGGCGATACGCCGTACTTCTTGTATGTCGCCTTTACGGCGCCGCACACACCCATGCAAGCGTCCACTGTAGATCTGGATGCAGTTGGCGGCGAACCATCGAAGCGAAAGACCTATCGAGCGATGCAGCGTGCCCTTGATAGAGCCGTTGGGAACATACTTCAGGCGATAGAAGCATCGGGTGAGGCGGACAACACAATTGTGTGGTTTGTTAATGACAACGGTGGAGCTACAACGAATGCGTCCGACAACGGGGCGCTTCGAGGCATGAAGGGTTCCGCGTTCGAAGGAGGCATTCGTGTGCCCATGCTTATGCGATGGCCGGGCGTGACGTCAGCTGGCGCCTCGTTCAACCATCCAGTAAGTACGCTCGATATTGCCGCATCGGTTGTGCCCGCTGCTGGTGGCGGCGTTGAAGGCCTTGATGGTGTTGACTTGCGCCCATTTCTTACTGGCGTGTCCGAGGCAGCGCCACACAAACACCTGTTCTGGAAACGCGGTCCTATTGTGGCCATGATTGAAGGCGACCAATGGAAACTCATCGGCGTTGGCGATGATCAATTGCTGCTCTTTGACCTTCAGGCGGACCCATCAGAGCAAACCGATGTCGGAGATGCCAATCCAACCGTGCGACTCCACATGGCCGAAAAACTTGCGGCTTGGGCTGATGCGATGCCTACCCCCTCGTGGTTCCCCTCTGAGAGGATGCGTGAGAACCAATTGAAGAAGCATCAGCCCGATGTTGACACGCGTGCAAAGGAACGGTCGCTGCCGTGACTTCCGCGCATGTGAAGTTGGGATCGCTCGCATGACCATGCAGTCCATCAGTGGCGTACTTACATTGCTGGTCAGTGTGTCGGTGTCTTGGGCAGCGGAACTCACACCGTCCCAGCGTAAGGCGGTTGATGAAGCTGTTATCACGCAGATGCAGCAACAGCACCTTGTTGGGCTGTCCATGGGCATCATTCAAGATGGAGTCGTTGCTTACACCGCGGGGTACGGTTTGGCTGATCGCGAAGCAGGCACTCCGGTCACAGCAGACACGATGTACCGCTGGGCTTCTATCTCTAAGCCGTTGACAGCAGTTGCCGCAATGCAGCTTGTCGATGCGAACAACCTCGACTTGGACGCGGACGTGCGGGCCCTTGTGCCGGAGTTTCCCGAGCAGGTGTCTCCGATTACGACGAGACAACTGCTCGGGCACCTCGCTGGCGTTGTGCATTATCGAAATGGTCCGGTTGTGCCCACACAGCGCGATTACGCTGAGCCGCATCCGCATGCTGATGTGGTGCAGGCGCTCGATACATTTAAGGCATCACCGTTGGTGTCGGATCCAGGTGAGGCCTTCAACTATTCCACACACGGCTACATTCTTGCAAGTGCAGTGGTGCAGCGTGCGGGCAAGGAGCGGTTTGCTTGGCAGGTCAAGTCGCGCATCGCCGATCCACTTGGTATGCAGAGTTTGCAGCCAGATTATCAATGGGTGGACATTCCCAATAGGGCCAAGGGGTATCGCAAACTGGCGGGCATGATTGTTGCCTCGGACGATTCAGACGTGTCGTGGAAACTCGGTGGCGGTGGGTGGATTTCCACAATCGGAGATCTTTCGCGATTTGCGGCGGGATTGATGGGAGATGCATTGCTGCCGGCAGATGCCAAAGTGGCCATGTGGACGCCACAGCGCACGGCTGACGGCACAGCAACGGGCTACGGTCTGGGCTTTGGTGTGTCAGGTGCCGGTGCGAATCTCAAGGTATCGCACACTGGCGCGCAGGCGAAGACTCGGACAATAATGTCTATTTGGCCGGCGAAGCGCAGTGGCGTCGTCATCATGACGAACTCAGAGTGGGTGGACCGAGACAAGGTCATGGCTGCGATCACACAGGCCATGGTGATAGATCGAGCAGACGTGGACGTTGTTGAAACACGCTGAAACCAGAGGTGTTGGTACAACGCAGTCCAGCTGTTCGGGTAGATCGCCAAGGAAATTGGTTGTTCAAGAGGGGGCTATGCGTCGTGCCGGGGTCCAAGCAGATACCACGTGTGCATCGAACCCTTGCCCTTAATGTCGATATCACCTCTGGCTTCGAAGAGGTAGTCATCGGCTAAGCGAATACGCACGGCGTCAGATACTTGAATCTTCCCCGGATCGCTCGTTGACTCCATGCGACTTGCAACATTGACGACATCGCCCCAGAGGTCATAAGCAAACTTGCTTGTGCCGACAATACCTGCGACAACCGTGCCGGTGTGCACGCCGGTCCGAAGGCTGAGGTCGTGGCCCGCTTTGGCGGTGTAGGTGAGCATCGTTTCTTGCATCTCAAGGGCAAACTTGGCGATCTGTTGAGCGTGCGTTGGGCTTCGATCCGGGATGCCCGCGACCACCATGTAGCAATCGCCAATCGTCTTGATCTTCTCAATGCCGTGCTTGATGGCGAGCTCATCGAGCAGTCCAAATACTTCATTGAGCATGCCAACAACTTGCTTGGCGCCGATTTTCGCACTCATCTTGGTGAAGCCGACGATATCGCTGAACAGCACAGTGACTTCCGGGTACGACTCGGCGATGGTCTCTTCGCCGTCCTTGAGTCGAGTTGCAATGGCAGCGGGAAGCACGTTCAGCAGCAATTTTTCACTTCGATGGCGTTCGTGCTCAAGAGATTCGGCCTGCGTAGCCATCTCCGCTTGGGCCAACTCGAGATCGCAGACGTGTTGATCTACCGCAGCGACCATGGAGTCGAACGTAGAGGCAAACGTCGCAATCTCGCTTGAGCCACGAATGTGGGCACGTGCTGATCGATCACCTGCTGCAACACGATCAGCCACTTGGGCAAGTGCCTCGATCGGGCGAAGCACGCGTTTTCGAATGATCAGCACCGACCAGATGGTGCTGATCAGTAGCAGCCCGGCAGCAGTTATGTCGAACAACACAAGTCGCCGTTCGAAGGCATTGAGTGATTCCACTTCTGCAGAGGTGCGATTGTCGATCATCGCAATGAAGTCGCTGATAGGCGACATGATTTGGGCCTTGGCCGTGTGGTACGGCACTCCGTGGACCAGTTCAATGGCTCGGTCACGGTCAGGCGGTCCGTCGATGGTGAAAGTGCCCGTGCCATCGTCGAATTTACCCTTCACCGCATTCATCGCCACGTTCTCAAGGCGAATGAGCGCGTCGGAACGGTTTTGCGACTCGCTGAGTTTGTCAAATTCTTCGTTGGTGAATCCTGCGTCGAGCATTTGTTTTCGAAGTGATACAGCGGAGCCTTCGGGCCAGTCACTTCCAAGCCCCGAAGCAACCAGATCCCAGTAAATGCCTTCGTATCCTTCAGGCCGAGGGGCGTCACCATTTCGGATGTCAATGATTGTGTTGAAATAGGTTTCGTAGCGTGCATCGCCGGTCGTGACGTATGTGCGTGCGAAGCGGGTGAGATCGTCTGACGACTGACGCAATTCGTCGGCCAGTTGATACGACTCAAATCGCTGTTCTTGCGCCGCTTCCGCGAGGAGTTGCGTCTGCTGCATGGCAACAGCAAGGCCAATCAGCACGCACACGAGGATGCACTGGGCAACGAGCAACAGCAACAGAGTGGTTCGAATACGCATGGTGGGAGTGCAGGAAGATCCAGCGCTAGAATGCTACCAGTCCGCGGGGTTACGATCGTAAGCCAGTTTATGTACACATGGAAAGCCATCTGGTGTACGCGTGTTGTGGTGCGGCCGCGGTTGAGGATGAAGCTATCCAAGCCATGAGAGCGTCGCGGAAGCACAGGGAACCTTCATGGGGCCCCCATGATGGTCCCCCAGAGTGAGGAGCGTTCTAAGGGCAATCCTGTGGATTGGAATGCCAGAGCCGTACACGGTACAGATTGTGCCAGTTTTGATCGCTGAACTGTGTGTTGCAGCACACACATGCGATATTGGCGCATATGTGATGTGGAAGCAACTGGCTTAAAGCAATTGAGATTTCAGAGGCTGCTGACATCCCAAATGCCTTGAGTAATCCATACTCGGTTGCCTCAGTTTGAACACAACCCGCTTGGTGCCAAGGCTCCGGCACTTGTGGGGTTCACGGCCCGCCCAAGCTTTCGAGCCTGGGCGGGCCGTTCCATATTTTGGGCAACCGGAGAATGTCCTGCATGCCCTGGGCAACATGTGGGGGCGGTGGCACCCAGATCGATCAGGTGCCACTGTCATGGGCAACCGCTGCACGTATCCGATTGATCGAGTCGAGATTGTCGACGAAGAGGGCAGCGATCACTGGATCAAAGTGTGTTCCAGCGCCTTCTCGAAGTACGGACGCAATCCGTTCTTGTGGCCAGGCGTCTTTGTATGCACGCTTGGAGGCAAGTGCGTCGTGCACGTCAGCAATTGCCACAAGGCGAGCGGCAAGGGGAATTTCATCTCCGCGTAATGGTCGATTCGTCCCGTTGATATCGACGGCGGGGTAGCCCGTTCCATCCCACCGTTGGTGGTGATGAAGTGCAACATCGTGAGCGAGTCGGTCACTTGGAGCATCACCATTGTCAAACAATGCCGCGCCTATGACGGTGTGCTCTTGCATGGCAGCGTATTCATGTGGATCAAGCGCTCCAGGCTTCTTGAGAATCGCATCATCAATGGCCACTTTCCCAACATCATGCAACATGGCAGCGATACGGAGATCATCAACCATCGAATCATGCCACGTTGTATCTGCATTGGTTTGCTGCGCCCACAGGTTCAAGAGCGACACGCTTACAGCAGCAACACGATTGACATGCGTACCGGTTTCAGTTGGATCTCGCAATTGTGCCATGCGTACCATGCGAAGAAGCATGGCGCGTTCCAAGCGTGCGCGTTCAAGTGCAGTTGTGGCGATGCGACCAAGGTCGCGAGCGAATGCGACGTCATCATCCGTGAACACGGCCGAATCGCTGATGGGATTGATCAGTTGCAGTACACCTGCAACCGTTCCATCTGCGGATAGCAGTGGGGTAGCGAGCATGGCTTTAGTTCGATAGCCCAGTGCCGCGTCGACTGACGCGTCAAATGTGAATGAGGCATCTGGAGGCAACTGGTTCGTATCGGTGAGCCGGATGATTTCACCAGTGGCCGCAACGTGGCCGGCAATTGACCCACCGGATTCAGCCTGAATACCCTTGGAAACAAGTGCAGCGATGTCGGACGGTCGCATGGTGGCCAGCAATGCATCATTTTGCACATGGGCCACGCGGAATCCCGCCTGTGCACGTAGGTAGATCGTTCCACCTTCGGCGTGCGTTGTATGCATGGCTTCGCTAAGCAGTCGGCCCAAGAGCACGTCAATGTCTCGCGTGGACTGCAGCATGTGATCTAGTTTTTGGGTGTCCGACATGGGTATGTCACTCAAGATACAGCAGGATCTCAGGGTGAAGATTGGCGACTCAGGGGGCGTTGCGGCAAGGTCCAGGGCAGCTGGTCTTAATTTGCGCATTTATCTGAATGAGCGGGAGCAGGTTAGGCTTGTCTCCTCGTATCCGATGCCAGGAAACGGGTACTGAACGAATCAGGAGCCCCTGCCCATGACGGCCAAGACTGCCGCAGCAGCTGTTTTCGCGCTTGTATCGAGCCTCCTCCCTGTAGGTTGCACGCCTACACAGCAACCGCTTTCAATCACCACACCACGGCCAGCAGCATTCAATACATTGGGCAATGGCCCTGCAAGACTTGTTGCAGGTGATGCCTTAGGGGTTGATTTGCATCTTGCTGCTGCACATGGTGCGGTGCTTGCCGATGGCAGCTGAACTAATCAGCTCAACCCGCTGACAGCACACAGACCAACCAAACCGACCCCATTATGGGTCTGCAGGTGGATCTAACTGCTTCAGATGACATACGCATCATCCGATGCACAGCCAGACCGACTCGGTGGGCCCGCGGAAGGGGACCGGCTCGGGAACCCTCCAGAACAATTCTGGATGGCATTCCCGTTTGGACCTCACCGCCCATGTATCGATTCACGTCAACACTGCTCATCACCCTCTCGCTGGCCACTGCAACTGGCCATGGATCCGTCCGATGGACTGGTACACGTCTGAGTGATGGCACGATCCGGTTCCAGATACAAGACCTTACTAGTGGTGTTGTCAAGCACCGGGATCTCCATTCAGAGGGCGTGCGGCCCGATCGGCACATCATGGTTGCGCTGGATATCGACGCTGATAGTGGTCGTCAAGGGTTGTCGATGGTGTGGACCGATCAAGACAATATTGTTAAAGCTGATCGCATTGACCTGCTCAATGTCGTGGAGGAGAACTTCACGGTCGAAACAGCACAGTTTCGCATTAATGAGGATGGCGTTAAGCCTGCACGTGTAGATGAGTCGATGACGGATGCCATTGCGCGTTTCGAGATTGATCCTACCGGTGGGGTCGGTGAACTGTTCAATGTGCTTGAGACCGATCGCCAACAAGTAGACCCCGTCTTTGGATTACCAGGCGATGTCGATGCTGATGGGCGGGTCATGATCATCGATCTGTTGGCAGTCATTGGAGCGTGGGACAGTTCGTGCATTGATGGTGGCGATTGCCCCGGTGATGCCAACAGCGATGGCTTCGTTGGCGTTGGTGACATTC
Organism: Phycisphaerales bacterium; assembly: GCA_014238965.1. GTDB lineage: Bacteria > Planctomycetota > Phycisphaerae > Phycisphaerales > SM1A02 > JABAAC01. Next base: position 15,269 of record JABAAC010000111.1, read on the forward strand.
TGCTTGTGCTGGAGCATCTTGGTGAGACGCAGGCGACCAGTGCAGACACTCCGGCGCGGTTGATTCACTTTCAACTCGTGGGTGGCTCTTGGACGGATGATGACAACCATATTCACCCCCAGATTTTCAATGACACCGACGGCTGGAATCCATTGCTTGACAATAACCTCGCGATCATTGAAGACCACGCCCCCTCGGGCTGGGATCTCTGGCTGCATAATCCCGGGGGCTATTGGTATGACCACGATTACACCTGGCGGGCTCCCCAAGGCGAGTCGCAGCCGATGGTGTTTGAGCAAATGGCATTTGCCCGCGACCATCGTCCGGGCTTGTTGGAACTGGATTCAATTCGCGATTGGATGGCGGATCGAAACGGGCGCATGTACGGGTATGTTGGATTGCCGCGGACGTTTGCGTCGCAGACCGATGACTGGACAGAGCAACCTGAGCATGGGTCGCCCGAGTTGATTGCCAAGTGGTATGGCGACTTGCTGCAGCAGGGCTTTCGTGGCGTAGGCCATGATGCCAGTGCGCACCATCCCGCTGATTCTGAATGGATCACTGGCATGCTGCCGGAGCTTCGATCACGAGGTATTGAAGTGTTTCTCGAGTCCATTCCCAAGCGAGACAAGCCACACCTGCTTGGTCAGAGTGTGGTGGCGGAGCATCGTCTGTGGCTGGAGTTCAGCGAAGGGCATCCCGAGATGTTCTACAGCCAGGCAGAAATTGAGGCAGCTGGTGGGCGTGCCATTCACTTGGTGTCGTGGCCTGTAAATATGGCACCAGGCGAGGAAGGCTACGACCCTGACTTCAATTTGCATCAGTGGCAGTACCACACAGCCATGACGCTATTGGAAGAGGGGCATACGGTTGCCCTGTCGCTATCGGCCTTGGCGCGAAACGGCTACGACGTTGCCCCGCTCGTTGCTGCGGCAAACTAGCGAAGGTGTACCCGCACACGCTTGGCTATCGGCTATAGGTGCCCGATGTTGCATCATCGTCAGCTTGACCTACCAGCAGTGGATCCCACGGTTCTTCTGGAGGCGTTTGCACCATGCCGCCAAAGAGCGAGACAATGCGTCCACCGAGCCTCAGGAAAATCCACGCACCCGTGATGGCCACGGCGCCTTCGAAGAGGAACAGCGCCGACTCGCCACGGGGTAGCGCAAGCACTTGGCCCAACGCGACACCCATGGGTAACAGCGCAACAGGCACGTGCGGCGACCATCGCACCTTCTCATCCATGCATCGCAACAGAAATCCAATGCCCACGGCGTACAGCGGCAATGCAATCCACGGAAAGTCATGTGCGGCGTGACCAATGATGCCTGGCCCGACGTTGTATTTGTTGCCCGATCCCTTCCGCCGAATATATCCATGGTCAACGATCAGTTTGCCCAGCGGCTCTGGTTTGCCAGCCCAGTACTGCCGTGGGACAGGAATGCTCGCGAGATATTTCACCTGATGCAACGGGTCGTAGGGGTATGAACTTCCATACGTCTCAATCGACCACATTGACAGCCCGCCAGCGTTCTGCCCGGAGAACACAGCGGTGATCCCCGCTGTGAAATCGTCGCTTCGAATGTCCACGATTGCACGCAGCATTTCGGTAATGCCACGTTTGTCGTACTGCGCCGCCGCGCTTCGGCTGGCCGTGTAGGCAACGAGCAAGACAATGCTCGCTGTTCCCCAAATGCTAATGCGCCGGAGTAGTGCGCCTACGGGCAAAGTGCGCCACGCGCCCCAGTACAGGGCCCACCCAAATGCCAATAGAACACCCAAGACAGGTCGACGGCCGAACGCCTGATACAAGATGAGCGCGGATGCGGCAGCAAGCACGGCAATTGCCAAAACTGCAATGGTTGGGTTCCGGAAGTTCTTCGCCCATGCCCAGCCAGCACAGGCCGCAGCTGCTGCGATAACTCCGCCGCCAGCTTGCGATGCGAGGATGTTGATCAACGGGATGTAGATCAGCCCCATCTTCAAGCCTATGCCAAAGCCAAGCATGATGAAGGCCAGCAGTATCCAGCCGCCCGCGTCGCCGTCCCACCCGCTGCCGGACTTTCGAACAAGTCGCAGCGGCGACCACTCGCGCCGGTAACTCCACGCGAAAAGCCACAAGAAAACGGTCACCATGAACGCGTAGATCAGGGGAACAAGGAAGAAATTCGTGGGTTGCACATCGCCGAATATGAAGAACCCAAGGCCCAAGATGGCGCTCGTAAGCTGAAACACGATGAATCCAGCTAGGAACAGATTGCGAATCGAAAACAGATCCACTTGTCCGCGGATCGCTTGGCGCACAATCCGTTGAACAACCAGCACGGCGAGCAGTAGCAGGTAAAGGGCGACGAGGTAACGCATAGGAGATCGGCCCGTAGGGCCCGTTCGATGACTTATCGGCCGTTGGCGGTCCGCCGCACCACCAAGACCGTGCGGTCATCAGCTGGTTCCCGGTCCCCATGAAAGCGTTCTGTGTCGGACCGCACTTTCTCAAGCAATTCTGTCAGTGGCAAGGCACGGTGCTCAGCCAAGAGCTTGGCAATTCGATCATCACCATATTCTTCATCCTGTGCATTGAGCGCCTCCATGATCCCATCCGTTGGAACGGCAAACAAGTCACCTGGTTCTAAATCAATGATCGTGGGTTCATCAACGAGCATGTCAGGAGTGATGCCTAGCGGGGGGGCATCGGCCTCCATCGACTCAATTGTGCCATCAGCACGAATCAGGAAAAGCGGCCCTTGGCCCATTGCAATTGAAAGTAGTCGTCCTGAATCTGCCTCGACATGGCCGAACCAGGCCGTCACAAATCGAGAACTCCGCGAGTCTTCATGGAGTTGGGCGTTGAGATGTTCAATGAAGTGCATCGGGGAGGAACCCAGTCGTGCAGCCATTCTGTGCATCGATCGAACCTGCGCCACCGACAGGGCGGGGCCGATGCCATGCCCGGTCGCATCGCCGACAAGTAGGTGAAGCCCGGTTGCGGTGGCTGCTACGTCGAATGTATCGCCGCCAGTTTGGTCAGCGGGCATGCTCCAGCCGAAACACTCCCATCCACTGGGCGAGGGGAATGTCTTTGGAAAGGTGTCCTGTTGAATTTCGCGTGCCAAGTCCAGCGAACGTTCAACACGCGCAAGCTGCAGCCGATCTTCCATCAGGTGCGCACGTCGCATGGCTACAGCGCTTTGCGATGCAACGGCCAAGGCGAGGCGTTCATCTGCTTCCGTGAATGGCCCGTTGGCACGATTGAGAATCTGCGCCACACCAATGAGTTCATCTGACTCTGGTGTTACCAATGGGACGGTTAATATGGACTGCGTTTTATATCCAGTCTCTTCATCGACGCCTCGGTAGAACCGATCGTCGGCATAGGCATCTGGAATATTGATAATGGCACGATTCGCTCCGGCCGACCCGGCAATGCCTTTGCCAAGTGGTACTTGGATTGGCGCGGGGTCTTCATCAAGTGTGCCATCTGTGCCGTGTGCGACGACAGCAACGAGGTCATCCTCTTCCGGGCGATAGCGAAAAACGGTTGCCCGCTCAGCATGTAGGACGGCTCGAAGACAGTCAGCAACGTGACGTAGCACAACTCGCTCATCATCAGTCGCGCCGAGCACACGGCTCACCTCCAAGATGCATTCGATTTGATCCTGTGTGACTTGCATGCGTTCACAATACCCGGCCCGCCGCCGCTACTTTTCACTCAACCGAAGGACATGGCGTTCGCCCTCATTGGGTGTATGGGCACGCTCGAGGTGCCCATGCCACGGTGCAAGGCGCATTGTGGGTACACCGCAGGCCTCTAAGACCTGTAATGCTTCGCTGAGTATGCCTAAATCGCCATCGTGCATGGCCCTCACGAGGGTTGCCCAGCCATCGACAATCGCTGCGGAGGGAGGTGTTGGCAGTAATTCATGCAACTCCACCGGGGCATTCCGGCCAACAACGCCAACAGGTCCAAGCGGTAGGTGGGCAATAGAGACAGGGTCTTGCAAGCATTCGATTGTCCTAGCATCGACAAGCACGCAGGTGCCAAATTGCTTGTTGGCAGACTCCAGTCGCGCCGCGAGATTCGCTGTGTCGCCGATGACTGTGTAGTCGTTCAACTTGGGTGGGGCGCCGCAGTCGCCAACGATTGCCTCTCCAGTAGCAACGCCAACACGCGCCCGAAGCGGGGGGTCGTTTGGACGATCTGCATTAATGGCATCAATGACGCGGCCACACGCAAGTGCTGCAGAGCAGGCAAGATCTGCTTGGTCTTCTTGTTCGCCGAACGCAGACCAAAACGCCAGCAAGCCATCGCCGAGGAATTTGTTGACATAGGCGCTGTGCTCCGTGAGCTGCTCGGTCAGATCTCGCATGCATCGGTTCAACAGCGCGACCGTCGCTTCGGGTCCCATACGTTCACTAGCAGTTGTAAAGCCAGCGAGGTCGGCAAAGAGAATACTGACTTCTCTGCATTGTCCAGCCATACTGACTGCCTCAGGATGCCGGGCTAGTTCATCAACAAGTGCGCCCGGTACGCGAGCGCGAAACTGCCGTGTAATCTGCGCGCGTTCACGAGCCTCTCGAATGGCGCGTGTGCCTGTTCCTGCGGCCCACGATGCGCCAATGGCAACCATTGGCACAGCCGCAGGCAAGAGAAAGCCAGAGGACAGCGCTGCAAAATCCACACCCAGCCACACACAAACAAGTACGGCCACGGCCAAGGTGGCAATCCAGGGTGATGCCCATGCGGTAATCAGCCCGGCCAAAAGTCCAAGGACGGCCGTGAGCCCAGCGGTGATGTACTGCGCAGGTTCTTGAAGTGTGCGGTCTTGCAGCACCATGTCGGCAAGTGCGGCATGGACAAGCACGCCCGGAGTTCGAGGGCCGACTGCTGTTGGCACAAAGTCAGCCAACGCGCCTGTTGCCGTCCAGCCGAGAAAGACAAGTCGATCATTGACCGCGTCGTGCAGGCTTGCTTCATTTTCGGCAATGCTTGCTTCGGCATAGGCCTCAGCTTCGAGGAGTTGTCGCCAGTCGAACATCAGTCGAAGCAATGCTCCGGTGGAGTCGTCGGTATCCGCCATGAGCACAGACAAGTCGGCGCGGGTTCTGACGTCGCCCAAAGTGAAGTCGATTTCATCTTCAATCTCATCGCGTACTTGTGGCGAAAGCCAATCGCTCACTTCAACATCCGGCGTGTCCCGAATAACGCTCAGGAGTGCAACGGTCAGGTCTCGCAGCGCATCGCGATTTGCGTCTATAACGCGACGAGCTGCGGCAAGTTCGACAATCTCGCCCATGGACAAGTGGCCATGAAATTGTGGCACGGAAGCATCGGGACGATGCATGTCGGGCCAGTCTGGGCCCACCGGTGATCGGGGCCAGTTGATGGTTAGTAAACCATTCTGTAGTGGCAACACGGTGTCACCGAGGATCAGCAAGTCATCATCAACCAAAATCGATTCCGCGTCGACATCGAGATGATGCACCACGGCAGCGAGACCAAGAGGTAGAACCAGCTCGTTTGATGTCAGCGGAACCCCACCTTGAATGCGGCGAATTGCCCCGTCGGGGTCGCGATACAAAATGGTCACATAGCCGCACGATCCGGCCTTATTGAGCAGTCTTGGCACCGGGAGCCGATCGGAAGGTGATGCAGCACGTTGTGTGTCGTGTGCGACAAGACCTGGCAGACGATGACGAACGGCGTGTCGTCGTACCGCAGCTTCAACGAGCGGCCGAAGGACTGCTGACGTGCGGCCTGCTGCAACCAGCAGTGCATCGGGATCGGTACCACGGGCAATCGTGCGTTCCACAGCAGCCCGACGAAGCATGTGCATCGTGGCTGTGGCGGCCGAGGCATTCACCCCAGACAAGTCCATGGACGCATGGACATCCATAGCGGGGTTCTGTTGTAGGTTTGCCAGTATGTCTTGCAGGACCAATGGGTCGCCGCCGGCATCGAGCCAACGATCGGTGAGTTCATCGTCGGTAGGAAAGACGGCAAGTACAACACGGTCATCTGCAGCATCAGCGAGCGCTGCATCTCCGTCGATGATCCCTTCAATCGATTGATCCCACGCTAAGCCTTGCGGATCGGACAAATCCAAATCCACGGCAATGGTCCTCGCACCAGCACGCTTGAGTTCGTTGATGCAGTCCGCTAGTCGCGACCGTGGCCAGGGCCATCGACCCACACGTTCCAGCGAGCGATCATCGATGTCAACCATGACGACATCGCTGGACATGGGCTGTACATCACGTGGCCAGTATCGAAGGCGAAGATCCAGTAGCCGATCATCGAGCCCGCGAAGCGCGCCCATTTCCCCTAGCAGCACGACGCAGAGCGTTGCGAGGCAGGCAGCGAGCAGCACCATGGGCCCGGTCCGGGTCATGAGACCGAGGATACGGGCATCACGGGCAGTGTGCCCTCTTGAGGCTCTTCACCAACGTTGGCCGCTCCTAGGCCCAGTGGCCCGGTCGTGTTCAATCATGTCCACAATTCGAGCGAGGAGGTGGTCAGGGGCAGGTCGGACAATCGTCGCCTTGGTAGCTGCCACCGCCATTTTCGCCGTATTCCTCGAGCTGCTGCAGTTGGTATCCATACTGCGTTGGCCCATAGGCTGCGTACAAGTAGTCATTCAATGCATTGGCGTAGGCTAAACGGCAGTTGTAGACACTATTGCCCTGGCTATCGAAGGTCAGCACACAGAACTCATTGATGTGTGTCAGTAACGCCTGCGTGTCAGTGACCGAGGGCACGTACTGCACGCCATCTTCACCAACTGAGTCGCCATAGTTGATCATTTCCTGATACTGCTGACCCAGCAAAGATGTTGTGGCATCGGGAAGTTCCGCGCCCCAAGGCACATTGAGCATGCCGGTGTCAGCGTTGTAGTACTGCTCTCGTGACGGGTCGTGCCAGCCATTGAGGGCTTGTAGATTGTTCTCGAACGCTGCGGGGACACGTCGGGTAGGTGCTTCGCTGGGATCAACGCCGCTGGGCAGATGCTGCAGCTTTAAATCAAAGTAGATTCCCGCGGCAAGGTGGCCGAGGTCTTCTTGCGGCACCGTGTACGTGAGGTACTCATTCCAGCCATCAAGCCCCAAGGGGTAGTCCGGCGGAAGTTCAATTTCCTCTTCGGCGTCGTTGTAACTGGATTCCTGCTGTGCAGCGATCTGGGTCCGAGTCTGATTCTGTATCGGGTCTGAGCCGCTAATCGCTTGTCCCGCAGCAGATGGCGCATCTTGGACGTCCATTGCGGCGGATGCCTGGAGTGGCGGAGGCCCATTCGCTGCGAATGCTGCGCGAACTGCTGGGTTTGGCGTCTTTTGTGTAGAGACCGAAGAGGCAGACAAGTACTGCGTGACCTTCGAGCCGAAGTAATTCACTTCAATGGCACGAATGGTGTTGGTGCGAGCGGACACAATTTGGGTGCCTTTGAGTGCATTGTGGGAGACAGCGAATTCGGTGCCCTTGACAGCCAGTGCGCCACTGGGTGTCAATACAGAAAAGTCGTTGGTGAGTCCGACATGACCAACCTTGATATCTGTTCGGCCGCGATCAACTTGTACGGTGGTTGTGAGCGTGTCGCCATCTTGCTTCACTGTGGGCAAGGTGACACGGGCAAGGCTATCGATGAGCAGCGTCGCATTCAGGCCCACACGCAGCACGAGCTTCGACTTTCGTCCTGTTCGGATCTGCGTGCCTGCGGCGAGTTTCTGGTCTTTTTTGGCGGCGGTCCAACTCTTGGTGTCTTTTGCACGCCACTGGCACTTGCCTGTTGTACCCATGACAAGAATCTGCAACTGTTGCGTCTCGCCGTTGGCCAGTGGCGCAACAGCCTCCGCTGCGCGAAGTGCCAAGGCATTGAGTTTGTCCTGCACACTGAGGGTTTCTGCGGGCTCAACGGGAACAATGGGCGCGTCGGGGGTGTTCGTCGTGACGGGGCCATCTTGGGCAATGGCCAGTGGTCCAAAGACCAATGTGCAGGTGCACAGCAGCGTGAAACTTGCTGATTGAAATGGCGTGTTCAAACGGGCAGTCATGTGTTGCCCTCCTGGTTGGTCGTGTCCGGGGCCGACTCGAGTTGGGCCGGTGTCGGTGCTGCGCCCGCTTTGTCCGGTGTCCCTTGAAGTGGGATGGACTCAGATTCGACAGCCGGTTCTGGTTCGGCCGCCGCGTGGGACGGTGCCGTAGGCTCAGTAAAGGGCTCTTGTGCCTGCGTGTCAGGCGACAATTTCCGTTTCCAAGCCGCATCCACCCTCTGGCGTTGTTCCAGAGCGTCGATATAGGCGATGAATTCAGCCCCAGACAGGGCCTCATGCTCACCTATGCCCGGTAGGACCGAAATGTGAACCAGTTCTCGCAAACAATATCGAGGTGTTTTGCCCCAAAGCGTCATAGACAACCCACCTTGAATATCCAAAATATGGCATCCAGCCACCGCAATGAGCCCTACGGTCGCTGAATCCTGGGCTGGGGGGGCTTCGCCGGTGCTGCTCATCCACCCAAGTTCGCGTGCTCGGGTCACCCGCTCTGGGTACGTCTCAAGCAGGCCATCATCGCCGTCAACGAACAAAATGAGCCCATGCAGAGCGTCATTGTTGGTGGTGATGCTCTGGGTTTCCAATACGTCCCAATAGTCGAGGGTTTCCTCTGGCCCGGGATACTGATCCACCGCCGTGTCGGTGAGATTGGTGCGTTTCATTGTGCACCCTGACCAGAGCACCAGGGCGATCCCCAACAAAGGCAAAAGTCCTCTAGAAGGCATAGGTGCACCCCCCGTAGACAAAGTGCCGCGTGAGGTTCGCCCCCGCAGGCATGTTGCTGCCGGGCCAATACAGACCTGCACGAAGCGTGAAACTCACATCGCTTGTCAGTCGCCAGTCGATTTTCCAATCAACTTCGGTGCCCAGATACCGGTCATTTGGCGAGGAAGGAAGCGAAACCGGTGCGGACTCTTTTTGCTTACCGAACAGGAACACATCCATGCCCACGCGCAGTGCATCGGGTCGTCGCTGATCCAGTGCGATGCCGGTAGAGGCACCAACTCGAAGCATGAGTAGATTCGTCAGACTCGGCGCGCCAGCAAGTCCCGTGTAGATATAGCCCAAACTTTGAAAGCTCAGATCGTTCGTGCCATTAGCGTTACCAGTCAGTCCGCCCGCAACGGCGAGTTGATCTTGATCACCTGTACCAAATGCCAGTGTGCCATCGATGCGAGGCCGCGTTGCAATGCCCGAGGGTGCCCACGATGCATTGAACACGCCTGCGTAGGCAGTAATGGGTGAGTCATCTTGTACAGCGATGATGCCACCGCCCGTTGGAATGAACGCGAATCGGCTGTAGCGAGAGCCGGTCTCACGCACGAATTCAGCTGTCCAGAGCACGTCAGGACCAATCGAGCCACTGCCGCCGATGGAGAGGTAGGCCGAATCGAAGTTGTAGTTGTGCTCGACGGTCACCCCTGGCAGCAATTCGATTGAGACCACACGGTTCTCATTGTGGTCGCGCTGCCAGAATCCTGAGACAAACAGCTCTAGTTCTGGTCCGAACGTGTAGGCACCGCGAACACCAAACAAAGCTCGATCTGTATTCGAGTCATAATTGGGCCGACTTGGATCAAAGTCGTAGAAGCCACTGCTGGCAGTGACGCCAATGAGGCCTTCCCATGAGAACTTGTCGAGCGTGCCACGCAGCCGGCTGCCATACATGTCGTTGCTGAACACCAAGCCGGAATTCCAGTTGACGAACTGTCGGCCGGTTCGAATGTTTAAGCCCAGATCGCCCGAAGCACCCTCGGTGGCACGTTGCAGGGCCTTTAGATCGAATTCGTACCAGTACCGATTGCCAAGGGGGTTGAGGAAGCCTGTCTCATTCGCGCCTCGGGTGACGTCATACTGGTTGTACAGCAGTCGCACATTGCCGAAAAAGCGGTGGCCCCCGTCAAATACCGCGTTGGCGAAGAAGTTCGCTTCGTACTGGAACAAGGTCGAGTCGGCCCCAATGCCGTTCTGGAGCCCCGCAATTCCAAATCGGAGCGACGCTCCGTAATCCAGCGTCATTTTTTCAACGGTGGTCTGCCCGGTATGCGAAGCAATGCGCTGCTCGGTCTGGGCGTCAAGCATCTCCTGCTCTAATCGATTAAGCAGGGCCTCTTGAGCGGATTGAGCGACCGCCGGAGCGGTCGGAGCCAGTGCAGCGGCAACAGCCGTGAGCACCAACCAAAGTCTTGTCTGCATCAGCAGATCTCCCTCATCTGGGCTAAGTGTACAGCCGAGATGTGGCACGAGGCGGCAATCCCTGCCACCATGGGGGTATGCAGGTCCTTATAACCGGAATTGGTGACGCTTTTTCAGCTCGATGGTTCGGTTCGTCTGGTTTGATTCGATCCAGCCGCGGGCTCGTTGCCATCGATTGTCCTGGAGCTGTAATGTCGATGTATCGACAAGCAGGCGTCTCATCCCCATGGCCGGTGGAAGCAACTGATGTGTCGGACATTCTCTTGACCCATCTGCACGGCGATCACAGTGATGGTCTTGAGACACTCGGCTTTGCAAATCAGTTTCGCCGCGACATTCCACGGCGGCCTCGTCTACACGCACTGCCGGAAGTGCTCTCTCGTGTGTGGGAAAAACTCGGCCCCGCCATGGACGGGGCCACGAGGCTCGAAGGTGCTCCGTCAGTTTTGGAGGATTATTTCGAACCTTGCCCACTGGAACCTGGTGAGTTGCGCGACATCGGCGGACTGTCCGTGCAATGCCGTCGAAGCGTGCACTCGCTGCCATGCATGGCGGTTCGAATCGATGATGGCACGGTATCGCTGGGTTGGTCCGGAGACACAGAGTTCGTGCCAGAGCTCATTGAATGGTTGGCCAAGGCCGACGTCGTTGTGCATGAGTGCGGCGAACAGTTCAAGCACACGCAGTACGCGGACTTGGCATCATTGCCTGCGTGGGTACAGGCGAGAATTCGCCTGATTCACCTACCCGATGACGCTGATGTGCCCAGTGAGCCTATGGCTCCTCTGAAGCAGGGCGAGGTATTGAATGTGGTTCCACGC
>JABAAC010000189.1 GCA_014238965.1 Phycisphaerales bacterium
AAGTCCAGATGGGTCGCGCGGGCAGGTGTGGAATCAACGATTGCAGCGCTTGCGATGCACACGCGGTACCCCGAAGCTATGGATGCGTACGCGATGATTCGCGATCTAGATGCAGTGCACATGGGAGAGGTCGACGGCGGCAACTGGTTGATTCAACACAATGGCCCTGGGAGTGCCGTAGCGTTCGCTGGCCCGATGGACGAACACAGCAAACTCAATATTAACGGCGAGTTTCGTGGGCTGATCAACTCGATGTTTGGTCCACTGGCGTGGGGTGTATTCGACGCGATTGAAGATTGGATCGATGAGGACGATGAGCCCGGTGAGTTCGGCGTGGAGCGAGATTACTACTTGTCACTCGATGCACGATACGAGCCTCGCAACGCTCCACTGCATAGCGTTGCCGAATTGGAATTGGTCGCCGGGATCGAGCCTGATGAGATTCGCGGCGAAGACTGGAACATGAACAACCGCCTCGATCCTGAAGAACGAGACGGCGATGAGTTGTTGCCCATGGACGATGGATCCGACACCCTTGAAGGTGGCTGGGCCGCCATGCTCACAACTCGATCGACTGATGGCGGGGCGACCGACAGCGGTGAACCTCGCATCTGGCTCCGCAACGCCGATGCGACCGAACTGATCGATCGATTCGACTACTTTGGCCTTGAACTTCTTCCCGAGAAAGCTGACAGCATCATTGGCATGGCCCGAGGAGAGGACTTTTCCTTGGACACACTTGTGGCTGGACTTGGCGAAGTTTCAAGCAACACCAACGCCCTCGAGGCCGACGACAACACTGCCGAGGCAACTGACACGACCCTGACCCCTGACGAGGTAGCCATCATTTTGGCCGAATGCACCGTCGAGGCCCCCCATCGGCCGGCTATTGGGCGGCTGAACATCAATACGGTCTCTGCAGACACGCTCTACGCCATGCTGGAGGGTCAAGAGCGGTTGGTCGAGAACCTATTGGCCTTGCGAACCCAGCGTTCCTCGGGCCTGAGCAGCCTTGTGGATCTGTGGTCCCTTCCTGATGCAGATCCCGATGGAATTGCCCAACTCACCCGGTTTTTTGACACCCGGAGCAACGTCTTTACGATCACAAGTCGTGGTTTCAGTCAGGCAACTGGGCAAGAGTCTGAAATCGTTGTGATAGTTGATCGTTCCACCTTGCCGGTGCGGATTCTAGAAGTTCGCGAGGACTGACCCGCAGCCGGTAATCGGACCGATGACATCATCAACAGGCCTGAAATAGCACTTCTGGGTTCACGTACACTGCCATCTAAGACCACTCGCCCCGCACATGCCTACCCAACCAGAAACATTCGCCGCACGAATCCTTGTGCTCCATCATGTGGATGGCGCTTGGTCAGCCGTGCTGGCCGAACCACACGCTGGGAGCCAAGGGCAGGCGAATCTGCAATTGAACGCCTGTAAGCGTGTACAGGACGAAGATTTGACCGCTTGGGTCGCCAAGCAGCAGGTCGCCTCAATCCGAGTCGTCCTTCCAGGGGCAGCGGTTGTCTGCCGTACGGTTGGGCTGGGCGATGAATCAGATGAGGCCCTCCTAGAACAGCGGCTCCACGCCGACGCTCACGGGCGCCCAATGGCTCAACTTCCGCCCCACCGACTTGCCGCTGCGGTATTGCCCCAAGTAGACCACGTCAGTGCTCGAACAGGCATGTTGCTCAGCTGGCCAGAAACGCAAGTTGCGACGTTGCCCAAACTGCCGCGTCTTGCCCTTGCCGTGCCAGATATTGTTGGCTTGATTGCTGTGGCGGGCGCAGGAGAAGCTGCGGCTTGGATTGACACCAAGTGGGGCAGTCTCTCCATGGTGCTACAAGGCCCCGAGCGGCTGTCTGCACGCTGTATGCGAGAGCCTGATCCAGAGGCTGCACTACCTGCAGCCCTGAGCGAAACCGCTGCGGTCGCGGATGCACCAACTGCATCATTGGCCGGCACCGGACCATTACGCCTTTCAGAGGCGGCCATTAAACGACTCGCGGATCGTTGCTTGGGCGACATGCCTGAGGCGTTGAATCAATTCGGCATCGCCATTGGCTGTGCCATCGCGTGCACGGGCCCTCTATCACCATTAACCGTACTGCAGCAAGATGCACCAAGGTTGCAGTTGTCAAGAATGCAACGGATGTTGGAGTCGATGCGCACAACGCGAACGGCTGCTGCGCTCGTGTTCTTGGCAATCGCCTTGCTCTTCGTGGGGCCGATTGTCTTCAACGGCGCCCGACTTGCGCTTCTGCGATCATCGCACCCGGAGTTAGCCTCTTCCGTGGCTGCCGCCGAGGACATTCGCGCACGCACGCAGTTCTACCAAGTGCTGTCCACCGAAGCGTGGCCTATGACCAAACTGCTCTCGGATATCGGCGCCGCAGCACCCTTGGGCATTGTGCTTGAACAGGTTCGCATCGACAATGGCGAGCCAATTCGTATTCGAGGCCATGCCACACCCAGAGGCAGTGACTCCGCCGCTGACCTCATCACTGTCATGAAGGCCAATTTGCAAGGCTCGCGCGTCTTCAATGACATCACGGTTGAGTGGGATGGCAAGAAGCGCATCGGACAGCGTGAGTTCACCATGGTCGCTTCTGTGCGGAGTGCCCAATTGCGACCTCGCTATGACGATCTGCTGGACTACGCTGCTTGGACACACCAGCAACGTCGCTACAACCTGCCTCCAACAGCTGAAGGTGGTCCCCCGGCACGACCAAGTGAAATGAGCAAGTGGACCCCCGTCGCTCGTGGCTCAGCGCCGATACCGCCCAGTCGCCCGACTTCTGAGCCAACTGCGATGAGCGACGACGAGGCTGCGATCGATGACACGGCTAACAGACCACCAGTTGCACCCACGACCCGACCGTCTGACAGCCCTCGTCCAGAGGGTCGCCGACCAGGCTCGCGACCAGAGCAACCCGCAACGGTTGACCCATCGACGATCAAAACGACGATCGCCGATCGTGGTGGACAGCGGCCCGAAATTGATCGCCCCAATGGCAGCGCCTCCGACAGCGGTTCAGTCAGTGTCGGGAGTACCGAATTCCAATCTGGCGATCTCGACTCGGGAACGCTTGGGGCCATGCCCCAAATTCTGACCGATGAGCAACTCGCCGCGTTGAACGAAGATGAGCTGCGCGTCAAAGTGTCCGAGGTCACAAAGGCTCGCGAGCGAGCGACCGACCCTGAACAAAAAGCGATTCTCAAGGACTACTTCCAACGCATCTTCAAACGGCTACGCGACATTCGCCGAGGGGGAGGGCGCTGATGTCACAAGAGCCCTCTATCTCCGAACGCATCAATGGGCAGTACACCGCGATGAGCGCCACTGGGCGTTTTTCAGTGATTGTGTTGGGCATCATCGTATTGCTCCTGATTTGGTCTGAGTTGTTTATGCCCTGGGCCAACTCGTGGGGCGATGAAGCAACTGCGATTGAAAGCAGCATCGTGATGATCAATGACGCAGGACGCGGTGGACTTGCCACGCGAAACTCGGTGCTTGCCTATGGGCCCATCGAAACGCCCGGCACACGCGAAGATGGATCGCAGGCATTACTCGAGGCCATTAAAGCGGTCATGGCTCAATACGGTATTACCGACTACAAACTCAACGAGTCGGGCAGTGGGGTCACGGTGCGTGGGCTCAGTGGAAACCGAGTAGAACGCATCAAGGCCGACCTGACCTTCAACGCACAAGGGGAAGCGGCCATCGAGATCATCGCGGATCTGGAAGCAAATCCAGCGATTGAGTCGATCGAGTCGTTGCGTCTGACGCGAGGCAAACGATCTGGGACCTTGGACATCACTGCTACAGCGGAAGCCTGGGTCGCAGGGCGGAGCCGACGCCGATGATGACGCGAGACGAACTCCGTGGGCCACTTGGCCTGAGTTTGGCCGCCTTAGCAGTGGTTGTGATTCTGTTGATTTGGATGGCCATACCCATGGGCCAAACCATTCGCCGATTATCCGGTGGCATGCCCCCAGACAGCACCTTGCACGCACGCACGCTTACAGATCATCTCGAACTGGATCGAGTCGATCGAAACCGCGTGCACGGACGATCATTCTTCTTTGACCCCGCCGAACCTCCGTCTCCGCCAGCGCCAGAGGCCACCGG
>JABAAC010000209.1 GCA_014238965.1 Phycisphaerales bacterium
GGGGCGGGCGATCGGAAGCGTCTTTGGATGTCTAGCTGAGACGTAGGTATGAGGATGGCGTTGTAATGTTGGTAGCGACGTGTTTCATTGGAATTGCTTGTTCGGTGGCAAACCCACCTGTGCTCATTGAGGCCGAGGCCTTTGATGACGTGGGCGGATGGGCGGTTGATCAACAGTTCATGGACCTGATGGGTTCACCGTATCTGCTTGCTCATGGTTTGGGCTCGCCTGTTGCCGACGCGACGCACACTCTTGCGACTGAGCCTGGGCAAGTGCGTGTGTGGGTTCGTACTCGCAATTGGATTGCACCGTGGAATACAACAGACAATCTCCTCCCCGCGCCGGGTAAGTTTCAGGTCATTGTCGATCACACTCCGCTAGAGACAACGTTCGGAACCGCTGGTGAGCCGTGGCTCTGGCACGATGGCGGTGTCATTGAAATCGGAGACAGGACAACTATTGAACTTCGGGACCTCACCGGCTTTGATGGCCGTTGTGATGCGATTATGTTGAGTGAGGATCTTTCTTGGCGCCCGCCCAACGATCCAATTGCACTTGCTGCATTGCGAAACACCCATCGGCCGCAACAGCAAGAGATGGGACTGTTTGATCTTGTTGTTGTTGGCGGCGGTACTGCCGGTACGTCTGCTGCAATCACTGCAGCTCGACTGGGGCTATCGGTTGCCCTTGTTCAAAACCGACCGGTACTGGGTGGGAACTCAAGCAGTGAGGTTCGCGTTTGGCCTCAAGGCCATGTGCAGCTTGAGCCTTGGCCTCATGTTGGCGATGTAGTGATGGAACTGATTCCCCGCAAAGGGCCGCAGTCGAAAAATGCTCAAGGCGCAGATGTCTTTGATGACATGAGAAAGCGACGTTTGGTAGATGCAGAACAGAACATCACATTGCTACTCAATCAACACGTCAATGGTGTCGATTTGGCCGACGATCAGAAGCACATTGTTGCAGTGATTGCGGAGAACATCAAAACTGGAGCTCGCACGCGAATTTCAGCGTCGTTGTTCTTAGATAGCACTGGAGATGGGTGTGTTGGCGTACTTGCCGGGGCTGACTTTGACATCACAGAGACCGGGCATATGGGTGCGAGCAATCTCTGGAACATCCAGTGTCTTTGCACGGACAAGGAGCCACTTGCCGCTGACCTAGAACAAGCGTGCCAAGATGCGGTCTTCCCTCGCTGCCCTTGGGCATTAGATCTCAGTGAGAGTCCATTCCCGGGGCGAGATTGGGGGTCAACCAAAGCGAAAACGGGCGATACGAATCCAATTTCAATTGGCAATTGGTATTGGGAAAACGGATTTGACCGCGACTCATTGGCAGACATGGAGCGGATCCGCGACTATAACCTTCGCGCGATTTTTGGTGCGTGGGATGCGATCAAGAACGTCGATGGCAAATATCCATCGCACCGTCTGAACTGGGTTGCGTACATAGCGGGCAAACGCGAGTCTCGTCGACTTCTTGGCGATGTCATTCTCAGTGCAGAGGATCTGCGCGATAGCACAGTCTTTCCTGATGGTTGCGTGCCTTGCACATGGGGCATCGATACCCACTTTCCTGATGCTCGCTATCTCAAGGGCTTTGAGGCTGAGCCGTTTATCGCCGATTACACACATGGGGAGGGGTATACCTACGACGGTCCATACTGGCTTCCGTATCGGTGCCTGTATTCACGTTCTATTGACAACCTCTTTATGGCGGGTCGCAACATCTCAGTGACGCACGAAGCGCTTGGGGCGGTTCGTGTCATGAAGACGACTGGCTGCATGGGCGAGATCGTGGGTATGGCCGCTGCGATCTGTACCGAGAAGCATTGTCTGCCACGAGATGTCTATAGCGATTACCTGCCCACGTTACATGCGTTGATGGGCAAAGGCGCCGGGCAATGAGAGATGAAGTAGAACGTTACAGCTAGTCATGTTCCAAGCGGGAGGTGTGCCGACCTGGCAGCGTTGGCATCTCCCAGAGTTGCTTCACAAGCGATTTGCCTTCAGGGTCAACATCGTCAAGTTCACTTCGAACATACGGATAGAAATCATTCGTGCCATAGAGCGCTTCGGTCGTCTCGGCAAACCATTCCATTTGGTTTGTCAATGCGTAGTGCTTCCTAGGTGTTCCTGAGATATGCCCAACTGACTCGTACACTCCTGAATCCTTGACTCGTGTCCATGCTTCAATAATCTGAGCGTCGTCATACCCGAATACTTGATCGTGGTACCCATGGGCGAGTTCGTGAAGCACCATCCAGGGCTGGCCTTTTGTCCACTCAAGAAATGCTCGGGCGTTTCCGATCTCGACAGTTCCTTCCTTGTCCCCGTTGTAGCCATTTGGAATAAGCCAATCTCTTGAGACGTGGTAACACATGCATGCAGTCTTTGGCATTTCAAGTTCAACCCAGATTTCAATGTCACGAATACGATCAAGTGCCACCTTTGGAATGACTCTTGTAATTGCGTAGAGCTGTTTGTCGAGTTCTTCCATAGTTGCAGCATGCAGCCTTGGATCCTGGTCTTGGATCATGGGGTGTACTCGAATGGTCCATCCTCGAAGTTCAATAGTTTCATAGCGCTCAGTGGGCGTGGGCGGGCTAGGTGCAACAGTTGGCTGTGCAGCAGTTGGATCATTGCAGCAGGGAGGGGCGATGCAATGAACCGTAAGAGCCGCGATGATTGTGATGAGCTTGAGCATGTGTACATCGTCCCAGATTGGGCTGGATTGGGACACCAAACGAACTACACTATTCACATGGCTTTGCTTGGGAATACAATGGGGGGAGTCTCATGAAGACTCAAGGGCGAGTCCTGGTCATTCTTGGGTTTCAGCATGGGCTTTTTGATGAAGCTACGTCATTGCGTCAGTGTGTTGAACCTCCAGGGGCTATCGATCAGGTTCGAAGTGCTATCACTGCACTTGCCAGCCGTCATGCAACCCACTGGGAGAGTGTTGTTCATGTTGCAATGCATCAGCAAACCCAGCCAACACAGCCGGTGAGCGAAGTAGAGTCGTTTCTGATGCAGCATCAGTCACTGGAGCAAGGCAGTCGTGGCGCTCGGGTCCATGAGTCACTTTCTTTGGCATGTTCCGATACCCTCACGCTTTCGGCCAAACCTGGTCGCAATGCATTTCATGGCAGTGGGCTAGATCAGTGTTTGAGTAAGCTGGATCCGGGTCAAATCGTTATGGTCGGCCCAGTTCTTGGGGGCATGTTGTCTGAGACCTGTCGCACGGCCTATCTCCTTGGGTACGAGATTAGTGTGCCAACGGATTGCCTCTTGGCATGCTCGGCCATCGAGTTGAATGTGTATCTTGATTCGGTCCTGTGCAGTTTGGTGCAGTTCACGAGTTCTTCAGAACTGCTTGGAGATGTTGCATGAGCGATGCCAAAGATCAAGCAGCGTGGCTTGCAAGCACGATTCCTTCAGATCTCCTGCCTACAGTGACATGTTCTCCACAGGTGTCATTGTCAGACGATTTAGACGAGAGGTGGCCCATCATTGCTGAGAGTAGTGGGCGCACGCTCTCGCAGTTGTCAGTTAAAGGCAAGGATGATGCTGGCGAGACCTCAATTGATATTGCCGTTGGGAATGTGATTGGTTCTGGGGGACTTGGAGTCGTTCACGCCGCAGAGCAGGCCTGCCTGCAGCGAGAAGTTGCAATCAAGCGGGTTAGGCCTGATCGCAGGTCTGATGCAGCGGAACAACAACTCCAACGCGAGGCATATCTCATGGGTCGGCTGGAGCATCCAGCCATCCCGCCTGCCTATCTTCTGGGCGTTTCAGATGACAAGGAGCCGGTGTTAGTCATGAGGTGGATTCGGGGTGTGTCATGGAGCGAGAAACTTGCAGAGCACGTTTCACTACATGGCAAAGGCATGCTTGAAGGGGCGGCGCTTCGTAGTGAGTTGAACAATTTTGTTCGTGTGTGTGAAGCAGTCGCCTTCTCACATAGTCAGGGCATCATTCATCGTGACATTAAGCCAGCAAACATTGTGATTGGCCAGTATGGAGAGGTGTATCTGCTCGACTGGGGAATTTCAGTAGAGCTCAAGGAGGACAAAACCTACAACGCCATTGGCTTTGCGGGTACGCCGTGCTTTGCAGCTCCTGAGATGCTTGGCAGGGCACCCAAACTAGATGCCCGAACAGATGTTTTTCAGCTCGGCGCTACCCTCTACAACATCGTGACGGGGTGTCCCCCACATGATGGCAAGACTACAGAGGAAGTGTTTGAGGAAATCTTGTCCTCGCCCGTGCCTGTTTTTAAAGAGGGTTGGCCCGATGCACTGGAGATGCTATGCCGCAAAGCCATGGAGGCAGATCCCAATGACCGTTATGCCTCGGCACGCGCCATGCTCGAGGATCTGCGCTATGTTATTGAATATGGCGAACTCACTGAGTTAGAAGCAGACTGCGATCGAGATTTGCGAGCACTCGTTGAGATGATGGAGTCTAGGGATGCAGATCTGTCTACATTTGATGTGGTAGGCACTCGTTGCAGATTCGGGCTGGAGCGAATCTTGCACGGTTGGCCAGCGAATGTATCGGTAAGTCGAAAGTTGGAGAAGTGCCTCTACCTTCTTTGCAATGCAGAGATTGCACAGCAGCGAATTGCTTCAGCACGCAGCATACTGTCGCAGTTTTGTGAACTCGCGGGCGATGCGGGGGTTGGCCGTGCCGATGTGATGCGGCGTCGGATCGACGCGTTGGCCGACCAATTGATCGCCAAGGGTGATGAGTTATCTATGAGTATCCAAGTTCGTCTTGTTGATAAACTCACCGTTAAAGAGCAGCAGTACGACGAACTGATGGCCGCCTACAACAAACTGCGCCAGTCCACTGAAGAGTAGACTCGGTTCCAAAGTGCAGCATTGGCAGGGGGGCACTTCGCAAAGGTCCCTTCGATCACATCAAGGCGACAATTGAGTACCTGATCAATCGGTAGGCGAAGATGTTGGCGGTGGAATGACTTTCGTGATTGCACCGAGGATCTGTTCGGTCGTTGCGGGTTTTCGGATGACCTCAGTGTGCTCGAATCCCGCGACATCTACTGATCGATAGCCGGTGATGAAGACAAATGGAATGCCACGATCGCGAAGTGCAGTCGCCACCGGGATCGACGTTTCTTCACCAAGATTGATGTCAAGTATGGCGAAGACGAGATTGGGGTGATCCAGCAGAGCAAGTGCCTCCTGGGCCCTAGCTACCGGCCCAAGGACTTCGAATCCGAATGATTCGACATCACGTTTGAGTTGAAGGCCCACGAGGAAGGCGTCTTCTACAGTCAAGATGGCGGGAGGAGAGGTCATGGGTATCAATAAGATATGTCAATTGAGGCCGTCAGGGGAGGTGTTCTCAGCGGAGTTGGTTGATCACTATGATGGTTCACTATGTATGGACTTATCAATATCGCGATCCGAGATCTCATTAAATCCAAATTTGGCGAGCAGCAATGGCTTGCAGTTTTAAGTCAATCAGGTGCTTCAGACGCAGATTTTGTCCGTATGCGCTCTGGCGATGATGCAATGACCTACGCGCTGGTTGGGGCTGCTTCAGAGGTGCTTGACATGCCTGCTTCGGACATTCTTCAGGCGTTTGGTCAGTACTGGACTGAATTCACTGCTCAAGAGGGGTATGGGCCGCTTATGGATGCCGCGGGCAGCACCCTGCCTGAGTTCTTGGAGAATCTAGACCAACTGCATACTCGTGTAGGCATGATGTATCCAGATCTCAAGCCGCCATCATTCTCATGTTCAGACATCACAGAGAACAGCCTGACACTTCAGTACGAGTCTGAACGTGACGGTCTTGATGACCTTGTCATTGGGCTGCTTCATGGGTTGGGTACCCGCTTTGAAGTTGAAGTGAGCGTGCAGCTTGTATCGTCCAAAGCTGACACTGGAGTGGGATCAGTCTTTCATGTCACTTGGTCCTGATTCATCTCACCTGAGCGTGGGCGACTTAAGTGGACCACTTCCGTGGTCCTTTGTTGTCGATGAGCAATTGCGCATTACATATGTTGGTGAGTCCCTTGGCCGGCATGTCCATGGCATTTGCTCAGGTGTGCTGTTTACAGATTGCATCTCGATTGTCCGACCACAGTGTTCGGTCTCCAGTATTGAAGACTTGAAGCAGATAGCCGGTCGGCTCATTGTCATGAATGTCGAGGGGCTATGTGTACAACTGCGCGGAGCCACCTTTTCAATGCGATCGGGGCAGGCGTGCATGATTGCCGCAGTGCCCTTAATTAGGTCGCACACAGAATTTGTTGAGTCTGGCCTCCAGCTGAACGACTTTGCGCCCCAGGATTCGGTGCCAGATTTGCTCTTTGCGCTTCAGGCACGAGACGTAGCCATTAGTGAATTTGAGGAAAGTTCAAGGCACCGCGAGGAGGACCGCGGCCGGCTGAAGTCAATTCTTAACAGTGCACTGGATGCGATGATCACGATTGATGAACAGGGCACTGTTGTGGAATTCAACAATGTCGCTTGCGCCTTATTCGGCTACGAACGTGATTTAGCCATTGGTAAGGACTTGAAGACTCTGATCATTCCCTCGGAACAACATGCGATGCATGAGGCAGGCCTCAAGCGGTTCCGTGAGACCTCTGAAGGGCCAATTCTGAACAAGCGCATCGAGGTTACGGCTGTGAATAAGCAAGGCCGCGAGTTTCCAGTGGAACTGGCGATCATCCCTTTTATGCATCAAGGCAATCAGTACTTTACAGCAACGATTCGAGACCTTTCTGCAGAGCATGAGCACAAGCAGGCAATTGCAGCGGCTGCTGAAAAGGAGCATTTGCTTCGTCGCGAACTGGATCATCGCGTCAAAAATATGCTCGCTCAGATTCTTGTTTTGTGTAGTGATGCAGAAGCGAAGTCAACTGCTGATCAAGATGTGGTTGTATCGCTTCGGCGTCGAATTCAGAACTTCTCGGCGGTGCATGACTTGCTCAGTAAGGAGCAGCTTGCAGGTGTTGAGCTCGGCCAGTTGACTTGGCGTTGTCTTGCGCCATATGCCCAAGAGGAGGGCGCAGTTGTTGAGGTTCATGCACCTGAATGCACCATTGTCCCTGAGGCCGCAATGACACTTGCCATGGTGCTCAATGAATTGGCGACCAATGCTGCGAAACATGGCGCCATATTCCATCAAGGCAAGCTCGAAGTGACGTGGTCGATCGAACGCGAGGCTGCGCCACAATTGAGGCTTGTCTGGCGAGAGAGTCACGCAGGGCATATGCCAGAGGTGATTGCTGGGGGCTTGGGTGCTCAAGTTCTGCAGGCTGTCATTCCCTATGAACTTGGTGGTACTGCATCCTTTGATCTAGAAGGGGACACGTTGCTCTACACAGCGCGGGTGCCTTTACATAAGGTTGTTCAAGGCAACTGAACGGTGTTGCACGGTCGCCCCGCCAAGTGCCCGGGCCTATAGGGTCTGTACGTGGTAAAGTCTTGGGCATGTTGAGGGTAAGTAGATTGTGGTTGCTGGCTTTGCCCGTGGTGCTTCTTTCGGGCTGTTGTACC
>JABAAC010000193.1 GCA_014238965.1 Phycisphaerales bacterium
ACTGCCGGCACTGTTATCGAAATCATCAATACAGACGGTGCTGTAGATATCGTTGGCAGCTTCAAAGATTTGGTTAGCGCTGAGGTTTCCGGCAATAAGGTCAGATCCATCGTTTGCACCGATGTGATCCATGAGCGTGCCACCAGCGTTCGCAGCCGCAGTAAGGCCGAGAATACATAGACAAGGGGTTATTTTTTTCATCTCTTCATCCTGAATGTTGTCTTGTTCGGAAGACGATCCGAACGCTTCTCTTCACTCGAAAGTTCGGCCTGAGGGCCATGCAGAAACCAGCGATACCAACGAGGTAGTTGCCGGATACCTGACTTAAGTGTTCAAGAACCGATTGGTTACGGCCTCTTGTTCTGCCTCGCTCCCACGGGGCAGTTCCACTCGTACACCATAGAGGCTCCCCCAATAGACGCAAGGTTCATCAGGCGCAATACAGCCCTTGTGGACGAGAGAGGGGCAATTAGGGGGGGAGAATCGCCTTCATCGCAACATCAATTTTTGGGTGGTCAAAGGAGTATCCGACCTCCAGCAGCCTGTGGGGGGTGACCCGTTGACTTGAGAGCATTAATGCATCAGCCAATTCACCCAAGGCCATTCGGAGTGCAAGACGCGGAACGGGTAAGAAGCATGGTCGTTTGAGCGCCGCACCAAGGGCTTGAGTGAAGATCGCATTGCGAACGGGGTTTGGGGCTACGACGTTGATGGGGCCGTGCAACTGCACATCGTCAATGGCTCGGTCAATGATCTTGATGACATCATCGATAGAAATCCATGACATCCATTGTGTGCCTCTGCCAAGGCGTCCACCGAGGCCGAGTTTAAAAATCGGAAGCATGGAGGGAAGGGCGCCGCCGTCGGTGGCGAGCACCATGCCCAGTCGCAGCGCGCAGCGCCGGCCAATCGCATCAAACGGTGTCCCAGCGTCTTCCCATGCGTGCGTCAGATTCGCCAGAAATCCCGAGCCATGGCTACTGGACTCCTTCAGCAGAGCATCGCCCTGATCGCCGTAGTACCCGATCGCGCTAGCCTGAACAAACACCCTCGGAGGTGTCTGTAGATTGCAGCATGCGGTTGCCAGGTGATGGGTCGATGCCGTTCGACTGTCTCGGAGCACCCGCTTTCGAGCGAGAGTCCATCGATGTTTGGCAATGGGTGCGCCACCAAGATGGATGATTGCATCGAGGCCCTCAAGTGCCTGCAGCGGTTCCAGTTTTGACGTGGGTATCCAGCACACTTCATCATCAGTGTGTACAGCCCGACGAACCAGCGAGACTACCGTGTCTCCACGCTTGCGCAGGTAGTCCACCAAGTGTCGGCCGATGAGACCTGAAGTGCCAGAGACAGCGATGCGTCGTGCCACAGCACGATCGTAGTGCACCTAGGTGGAGGTTGAATGAATTCCTGACTTGCAGGAAGTCAGTTCCAGAGGTGCTCAGCAACATCTGCTTCGATTTCGATCGTCGAGTCGAGAGCGTCTTCTTTGAGCTTCTGAAGCCCACGATACTTCCAGTTGTTGATAGTGGAGACAGGCACACCCATCGCGGCGGCTGCTTCCTGATACGACATGCCTTGGCAGATGACCATGCGAACGGTGTCTCGTTCGGCGTCGGTCAGTCGATCGAGCCGGGCCGTGAGATCAGTGCGGACATCGGGGCAGACATGCTCTGTATTCACATGGCGGCGAACAGGGCGAACGCCTGCCTTGACGGTGTCGACATACCGCTGAAAGCGCTGTCCGCGATTCCAGCGGCGTTTGATGAGATTGTCAGCGGTTTTGATGAGGTACGAAATCGAGATTTCGATCTCCTCGAGGTGCTCAAGTTGGAGCATTCGAGAGAAGACCTCTTGGGCGATATCCTCGGCCTGTTCAGCTTGCAGCGATTTGCGCGCAAAACAGAAGACCCGAGTGTAGTACTGATCGAAGAGGCTGAGAACGAGTTTGGCGCGAGACTTTGTAATAGGCACGACCGAAGACCTCCTTTGTGAGACTCTCGACGATCATGGTCAGGAGTCAGACGTTGGAACTGAGGCGACGCTGCGCACGTGGCAGCGCCCGGTGAAGCCCTTCAGACGACGTCTAGAAGGACCCAATGAAGATAGGCCGTCATGGCCTCCATGCACCCATGATCGGGCGACATTCACAACTATGCGAAGGAGCGAACCCGTGTGTGCTGTCTTTTTCAAATTCGGATGACATTGCCCCTGCGGTTCCAACCAATTGCTCATTGCAGTAGCCTGCAGGCCACTTCAATTCAGATTCGGAGGGCTAAATGACTGCCTCACCATCAAAAACGCTTGTTCTAGGGGCTGGCCTTGTGGGTCGAGTTATTGCTTTGGACTTGGCTGGCGATGCCCATCGGCAGGTCACGGTGGTCGACATAGACCCCCATCGATTGGCTGCTGCGGGGCGTGCTGGCGCCAAGGCAGGGGTCCAACTCACAGCCCGCGAAGCAGACTGCAGTGACGCGAAGGCCATTGCATCGTTGTGCGCTGAGCATGAACTCGTGGTGGGGGCGTTGCCCAGTCATTTGGGTCTGCAAGCGCTGGACACCGTGATTCGATCGGGTCGTTCGTACTGTGACATCTCATTCATGGCGGAGGATGCTCGAGTCCATCACGCACTGGCCCTTGAACATGGTGTCACG
>JABAAC010000095.1 GCA_014238965.1 Phycisphaerales bacterium
AATTTCTTGCTGAGTTTCAGGAGATTTGGGAGATGCATACCCTGAGCAAAGCCACCCGCGCCGATGACGGCTGTTTGAAGTTGCCCATCGCGGTGGGGGGTGCATTTGCTTACCTGAATAGTGCGAGTACGCGTCTTTGGATCGGATTCTGGATACTCAAGCAGCACAAGCATCGGCTTTTCGCCGTCGCCCTTGAGTGCTTCATAGGCGGCGGGTGCTTGCTCGAGTTGGAATGTCGTGGGCTGGAGCCTATCAAGGCATACCCGGCCATCTGCCATAAGACGGAGGTACTCCTCCATGTTCCGGTTCTCGGTCCAGCGTACATAGGGCAGTGGGTAGTCCTGGCCTTCTTGTTCATAAACCGGGTCATATCGCCCGGGGCCATACGAGCATGAGATCAGTACATCGAGTTCTTTGGCATAGAATTCATGCCGCTTGAGGTTGAGGCCCACATCACCAACAATGACCACCTTGCCACGCTTGCGGCAGCACTGCATGGCCTGGGCGATGATGTCGTGGTTCTCGCTCGCAGCTGCTGTAATGATGACACCATCAGCGCCAAATCCCTCGCTCAAGATTTGAACGCGTTTGGCAACATCCTCTGTTGAAGGATCGATGCCTG
Source organism: Phycisphaerales bacterium (assembly GCA_014238965.1). Classification (GTDB taxonomy): domain Bacteria; phylum Planctomycetota; class Phycisphaerae; order Phycisphaerales; family SM1A02; genus JABAAC01. Next base: position 623 of record JABAAC010000095.1, read on the forward strand.
CATGCATTCCCATTTCCTGGGCAATTGCAATACGGCGAGGGTCGATATCCGTGCCAATGACGCGGCACCCGTTGGCTCGAAGCAGTTGTTCGGAAATCTGTCCAAGAATTCCCAGCCCGACCACCACCCAGGTTTCGCCCAGCGTTGCGTTGGCTCGGCGGACGCCCTGCATGGCAATGGCACCTAGGGTGACCGTGCTTGCTTCAGCAGTGTCAAGTTGACTTGGTATTTTTGCGGCGAGGTTGACCGGAACTGCAAGGTACTCAGCGTGGTTTGCGATACCAGCTCCGGCGCAGGCGACTCGGTCGCCAACAGAGAAGCAATCGACCAGATCGCCAATCGCGACAACGTCGCCGGCAGCGGAGTACCCCGTTGGCGTTCCCGCATTGAGCATTCCAGTGACGCGATCGAAGACACGCTTGATGCCTTGATCTTTCATCATGCCAACAACCTTCTTGGCGTGATGGGGCTGCTTGATCGCTCGTTTCCAAAGCGGGAGCGCAGACATCTTGATGCCGCTTATCTCGGTGCCGATTGAGACGCACGAGTGCCGAACCTGCACGAGAATCTCACGCGGGCCTATCGCGGGAGACGCGACTTCGGTGACTGCAACCTCGCCTTTTCGAACCAATAACTGCTTCATCTCCAGAGTCCTCTTGTATCAATGATTATTCGGTTGTGAAGGAGGCTGCGATCAACATCGCCAAACTCCCGGTGGTCAACAAGTAAGAGCACAATATCCGCGGCCGCGATGGCCTCTTCGGTTGATGTCAGTGTGACATGGGATTGTTGAAGCGTATCGGGCAAGCACTCAATATTGGGCTCGCACACAATAAGGTCAACAGTACCAAGGTCCGCAAGTGCTTCCGCAATCTGCAGCGATGGGCTTTCGCGGAGATCATCAACATTCGCTTTGAACGCGAGGCCCAGACAGGCAACCTTGGCTCGGGTGAAGCGTTCGGCATGCGATTTAACTTTCTGTATGACCCAGTCCGGCTTCCCGTCGTTGATCTTTCGCGCTGTTTGCATCAGGGGCGAACAGTCTGGAGCCGCGTCGACAAGGAACCAGGGGTCAACAGCAATGCAGTGCCCCCCGACGCCAGGTCCTGGATTCAAGATCGTGACGCGGGGGTGATGGTTCGCGAGTTCGATGACAGACCACACGTCGATGTTGGCTTTATCGCAGATGAGACTGAGCTCATTTGCAAAGGCAATCTGACTGTCTCGGGACGCATTTTCAGTCAGCTTGACCATTTCGGCGGTTCGCGCATCGGTGAGATGAATCTCGCCGACACAGAATGTGCGATAGAGGTCATGGGCTCGCTTGGCCCCTTCAGGCGAGAGCCCGCCACAGATGCGATCGTTTTCCACAAGCTCTCTCAACATCTGTCCCGGAAGGATGCGTTCAGGACAGTGCACATAGTGAACGCCCTCAAGCGGCGGCAAGCCCTGCACAGAGCGTTCGTCTTGAATCCAATCTCGCATGGCCTCTGTTGTGCCAATTGGACTGGTGCTCTCGAGGATGACCAGCGTGCCGTCTCGGACTACTGGAGCAATAGAACGCGAGGCCGACTCAACGTAGCCAAGATCAGGAATGGGTCTCCCATCGCCCTTATGAAATGGCGTTGGTACCGCGACGATGAATACATCGGCAGGCATCGGTTCGAGCCCTGCTGTCAAGTGGCCACCGCCTACAGCAGCTCGAACGAGTACATCAAGATCGGGTTCGACAATGTGAATCTCACCACGGTTGATGGTGTTTACAATGTGCTCGCTCACATCGAGTCCATAGACTTGCTTGCCCCGGGTCGCGAAGACGGAGGCTGTGGGCAGTCCGATGTAACCTAGTCCAACGACGCAAATGTCGTACTTCATCCAAGGTCCCTTTCCAAGACTGAGATGATGCGATCAGCGGCGTGTCCATCCCCGTATGGGTTGGCCAGTGACGATCGTCTCGTGTATTCATTCTCGTCATCGAGCAATTCTCGGCACGATGACATGATGCGATCAGGGTCGGTTCCGACGAGCGTACATGTGCCCGCATCAATGCCCTCAGGTCGCTCAGTGGTGTCTCGCATCACCAAAACAGGCTTTCCAAGGCTGGGCGCTTCTTCTTGAACACCTCCGGAGTCGGTCAGCAAGAAGTGAGCTCGGCTCATGAGACGAACGAACTCCTCGTATCCAACAGGCTCACGCAGCTCGATTCGAGGGTGTGACCCTAGTAAACTCATGACAGGCCCACGGACATTTGGGTTGAGGTGCACGGGGTAGATGAATTTGACATCTTCCCGTTCTTCCGCGAGCGTGTGGATGGCCTTGCAGATGTTTTGGAAGCCACCCCCAAACGATTCCCGTCGGTGTCCCGTTACGAGAATCTCGCGTACATTCGGTTCGGTGTTCTGCTCGTCATCGGCGGCTTGCTGTGATCGCAGTGTCAAGAGAGCGTCGATGACTGTATTGCCGGTGACGTGGACGGCCTGCTCGTCAATCCCCTCGCTCATGAGATTACGCTTGGAAAGTTCGGTTGGAGCAAAGCACCATCTGCAAATCGGATCAATCAACCGGCGGTTCATTTCTTCGGGCCAAGGGTGATCAAAGTCATAGGTACGAAGTCCCGCCTCGACGTGGCCGATCGGGATTCGCTGGTAGAAGCCGGCCAAGGCCGCGGAAAGTGCTGTAGTCGTGTCGCCGTGACACAGCAACGCATCGCAGTTTAGGTCAGCGAGCACGGTGTCAAGCCCTGACAAGATGCGGCCGGTGAGGGCGGCAAGGCCTTGATTCTCTCGCATGACATCCAGATCATGGCTTGGCACAACGCCAAAGCCCGCCAGGGCTTGTGCGGCAAGTTCTCGCTGCTGCCCAGTTGAGATTACAACGGCTTTGAGTGAGGACGATGCCTGTACGGCGGCAATGACCGGGGCCATCTTGATGACCTCGGGCCGTGTGCCCACAACGATGGCGATGCGTGCTGATGTGCTCATGCGAAGAGATCCCTACCCCTAACCTCGAGAGTGGTATACATGCCGGTTCTATGATCCGGCGAGAGACCCGTGATGGTAGCAGAAGCTTTATTTTCATGGCCTCTTGCAGAAGCATCGCGAGTGGGCTTACGGCCACCTACGGGCATGATTATCATCCCTGTGCCGTGCGAATATTGATCTTCTCGGACTACTACTGGCCAGAGCCATCTCCTCCCGCGCACCACATCCATGAGCGGGCTCGACTCTGGGTGCAGGATGGCCACGACGTCACGGTGGTTGCAAGTGCTCCAAACTATCCGGAGGGTCGGCTCTACGATGGATTTCGAAATCGGTGGCGCGAGAAATCTACGCACGAGGGTGTTTCAATTGTGCGAGTCGGAACATGGATTTGTGGGCACGATCGAGCGGCGCTGAAATTGCTTGACCAATTGTCCTTTGGAATCTCAGCCGGGCAATTCAGGCCGGAACAACGCCCTGATGTCATATTTTCCAGCTCACCTCATCTCTTTACATCAACGTCCGCGAAACGCGTATCGAAGCGTTGTCGCTGCCCTCATGTCATGGAGGTGCGAGATCTTTGGCCAGACTCCGTACTTCGGGCTGGATCGATGCCCTGGCGAATACTCAAACGCGTAGAGCGTGGGTTGTATCGATCAGCCCGAAGCGTCATTGTGATGTCGCCTGCATTTCAGGCGAGCGTTGAGCGTGATGGTGCTCGCGATGTTCATATTGTTCCCGGTGGGACCGATTTAGATTTATTCAAACCAATGCAGCCAGATTCATCGTTGATTCGTGAACTTGATCTCGAAGGAATGTTTGTAGTTGGATATCCCGGAACGCTCGGTACGGCGCATGACGTCGACGTCATTGTTCGAGCTGTTCCGCTGCTGCGAGGGAGCCGCGTGCGACTCCTATTAGTGGGAGGCGGACCGCATCTTGATCGATTGCGTGAGCGAATCCCACGTGAAGACCGGGGCCTTGTTCGATTTCTTGGAACGCAGCCGCGATCAGAGATGCCGCGTGTGTGGTCTGTTCTTGATGCATCCATGGTGCTCTTACACGACACGCCGGACTTTGCGCGCGTGATTCCATCGAAGATATTCGAGTCGATGGCGTGTGGAAAGCCCGTGCTATGGTCGGGTCCACAGGGCACCGGGAGTGAGCTGATTGAACGTCATGGAGCGGGGGTGTGGTGTGGCTGCGGGAATGCTGATCAGCTTGCTGCGTCTATGTTGAACCTCTCCTCTGATTCAGAAGAGACGGCTCGGTTAGGGGCTGCTGGTGTGGCAGCCGCTCCGCAATACTCTCGGCAACAGCAAGCCGAGTCGACGCTCGCCGTATTGACGGCCGCTGCAGAGATGGAATCATGAGGGTATTTGTAACTGGTGGCGGCGGCTTCACTGGAGAGCGAGTTGTTCGGCGTCTGTGCGCTGAGAACCACGCTGTGACTTGCCTCGTTCGCGCATCGACTCACACAGAGGTGCTTCAAGAATTAGGCGTTGAGATTGCCGTTGGTGATCTTGGCGACCCAAGCGGGTGGTCATCATTCGCCGCAGGACATGATGTCATTATTCATGTGGCGTCAATGGGGTTTGGGCATGCGCCGGCGATGATGGAAGGCGCGCGGAAAGCGGGTGTTTCTCGCGTTGTCTGTACAAGTACAACGGCCCTGTTTACGAATTTGAATGCACGCTCAATAGCGGTACGGACCGCAGCAGAGACGACTGTGATGAAGAGTGGGCTGGATTGGACGATCATGCGGCCGACCATGATTTACGGAAGCCATAAAGATCGCAATATGTGTCGGTTGATTCGGCTTATCGATCGCTGGCCGGTGATCCCAATGCTTGGGAGCGGCCGATCGTTGCAGCAGCCAATTCATGTCGACGATGTGGCACGATTTCTTGTTGCGGCAGCCGCTGAGCCAGCCGCTTCTAGAAATGCATTGAATGTCTCAGGAGCTGATCCGCTAGACTTTCGCGCCGTTATTCGAACGATTGCTTCATTGCTTGGGCGCCGAAGGCGTTTATTGCCATTGCCCGCCTCACCAATCGTGGGGGCTTTGCAGTTGGCGCAGTGGACGAGGATACCACTTCCTCTGAAGGCCGAGCAGGTGCAGCGGCTCAATGAAGACAAGGCATTTGATCACGATGAGGCTGTCACTTTGCTTGGTGTGCAGCCGCGGAACTTTCGCGATGGAATTGCTCCAGAGATTGAAGAAATGCAATCACTCGGGTTGATTTCAGCGAGAAGATCACGAGGCCATGCGTGACACTTGGCATCATTGTTGCAGCGGCTTTGGTGGTCTCATTCATTGCAACGGGCCTTTGGCGTGTTGTGTTGGTTCGGAACGCAGTGCTTGATCACGC
>JABAAC010000059.1 GCA_014238965.1 Phycisphaerales bacterium
CATCGTCTGCAATTCGACGCTGTGCATCTGCATCAAGCCAGAAGATCGAGACCACTACGATTGCCGTCAATAGGACACAGACGGTCGCCACGATCGCTGCAGCTGCGGCACGGTGTCTGGTGCCGAATCGTTTGATGTGGTACCAGGTTGACGGGCGTCGGGCTGCAATAGGGTCACCGGTGAGGTAGCGGTCGATATCTTGCTCGAGTTCGACGGCGGATTGGTAGCGGCGGTCTCGAACCTTTTCAAGTGCTTTCATGGCGATCGTCTCGACATCGCCACGCAGTCGCGTGTTGAGTGTTGAGGGCTTTGTGGGTTGCTCCTGCTGCACGATGCGCGCAGCTTCTGCAATGGCGACTTTGGTCACGTCGTATGGAAGTGATTCACACAGCAGTTCGTACAGAATGACGCCGAGTGTGTAAACATCACTGCGGATGTCGATATCACTTGGGTCGGCTGCGCATTGTTCCGGACTCATGTATTGCAGCGTGCCGATCAAGGCGCCCATGTCTGTCTGGAGCGTGGTGACCGCCATGTCCGAGTCGGTGCTGCGGGCTACGCCAAAATCGATGACCTTTGGAACGCCCTCTGAAGTAACGAGGATGTTGTGAGGTTTGAGATCGCGATGGATGATGCCTTTCTGATGGCCGTGCTGGACGGCATTGCACACTTTGGCAAACAGTTCCAATCGATCGTGCGTGCTGAGCTCTTTTTCGCGGGCGTATTGTGTGAGCGTCTTGGCACCGGCGAGATACTCCATCGCGAAAAAGGGCCGGGCGCCGGAGCCATCGTCCCAAGTGCCGGCTTCGAAGATTTGCGCGATGTTCGCATGGCGGAGCCGTCCGAGCGTTTGTGATTCAAACTCGAATCGGCGAAGCGCGTTGCGGGATGTGACACCTTGCTTCATCATCTTGAGCGCTACGGTGCGGCGGGGAGACTTCTGCATGGCTTGATATACGACGCCCATGCCACCCGACCCAATGACGCGTTTGATGGTGTACTGGCCGACCTGAATGCCGATCATCGGACTTGGCGGGGGACGATCATCAGAGAGTTGGGTGGTAGAGGAGTTCGCGCGTTCAAGAAGCGATGCCACCTCGCTTCGCAGCGCCGCGCTTTCGCCGCAGGCGGTGGCGAGGTAGGCCGCTTGCTGCTCCTTGGGCAATCTTGCCGCAGCATCGAAGATCTCGCGGACTCGATCAGGATCCACGCTCATACCGCCACATCTCCCTGCACGGCACGGCGAAGCCAGGCCTGCGCGAACTTCCAGTCGTCGCTGACGGTGCTTGGTGCGATGTCGAGCGCGGCGGCGACTTGATCGATTGTGTTGCCCTGCATCCAGCGGAGATAGGCCACGCTGGCGGGTCTGGGATATTGCGATTGCAGTGATTTGAATGCTTCACCTGCGGCGGCAAGGTCAAGCGCATCGAACTGGGCGGTGGCTGCCAGTTCACCGGTTGAGACTTTCAGCTGCACCCGCTTGTGGTCGCCGCCACGTTTCAGCCGTCCGCGGCTGCGGGCGTGGTCGATCAGGAACTGGCTCATTGCTCGGCCGATGCTTCCGAAGAAGTGGGCACGGTTCTGCCACTGTGGGTGTTCGCTCTCTTTGGGGCACATCCGCAGAAAGACCTCATTGACAAGCATTGTGGGCTGGAGCGTGCCGCCGGCCTGTTCGTGTCGCAATCGTGCCGCTGCCATTCCTCGTACTTCATCGTTGACGGCCGCCCAGAGTGCCTGCACTGCGTCCGTGTCACCGCCGTCAGCGGCGTCTAGGAGCAGCGTGATCTGACCTGGTCGTGTTTCCAACCATCAACCTCCGGCACAAAACATAAAAACGGTCGGGGAAAGCCTCGGCGAGTGTCGCATGTCTGTGAGAGGCGGTCAAGGGCCCTATGTGGGGCCACGTTCGCCCAGAGTCAGCAGATGGAGGTCTTCGCATGAAAAATCAAATAATGAATACCAGTTGTGTGCGGTTTAGGTCATTGACGCCGCTTGTTGGGTCGATCCTCGTCATGGCATCGCCGGTATTTGGGA
>JABAAC010000210.1 GCA_014238965.1 Phycisphaerales bacterium
CAAGAAGGCCACTCGTAAGAAGGCCACTCGCAAGAAGGCCACTCGTAAGAAGGCCACTCGTAAGAAAGCTAAGCGGCGCAAAAAGCGCTGATTCTGCGTTGCCGGTTGCACGACCGGTTTCACGTACAACGAAGTCGTCGGCGAGGCCTCGGAGGTCTCGCCGACGCTCGTTTTGGAGTTGCTAGGCCGTTGTCTAGGGCTCCTAGGGTCCCTTTGGCTGTAGCCAGTGCGAGCCTCAAGCCGATACCATCCACTCAATGACCCACATCATCGCCGAGCCGTGTATTGGGACCAAAGACACCGCGTGTGTGGACGTCTGTCCCGTGGATTGCATTCACCCAACAAAGGATGCGGATTCACACGATCAGTTTGAGATGCTGTATATCGACCCTGAGACCTGCATTGACTGTGGGCTATGCGTCGATGAATGCCCTGTACAGGCGATCTTCCCGGAGGAGGATCTTCCTGAGGAGTGGCTCAAGTACATACAGATCAATGCCGACTGGTTTACCCAAAACGGCTAAGCCAGGCAGGCAATGGCAACGCTCTGGCAGTGAGCGATTCCAGAGGGCATTGGCTCATGCGGCTTCATCAAGTCCGTTTACGCCGTCAACATTGGATGTGGCGTCGGATCGCTCAGTCCAGTCTTCAACACGACCACCAAGGTCGATTTCGCTGGATTGTGTCTTGCGGTACCCAAGTCGTCGAATGACTTCAAGGACGTCTGTCCACGATGGAAACGATTTCCCATTCGCACGTTTGAATGCATCGATCGCTCTTAGGAACAGGTATTGTTCCGCAGTCATTTCGCCTTCTTCGGCGCTCCGAAGGAAGTCGCTACGACGGCGTCCAGGGCCGCGTCGCCGCTCAAGAGGGGTGTTTCGTCCGTCGGCCTCGTCTCGTCGATCTAGTCCAAGGCGGCGATCAACAACCTGACCAGAGGATTCTTCGTGTGGGGGTGTTGTATTGGGCATGTGGCATCCTCCAGCGATCAAACGTACCGACCGCTAGCATTGAAGATCGTGACACCATAGACATCGATTCAGTAGACCTTTCAGACCACTTGCACACGTGTCCTATAGAGCCCAGATAACCGGCATGACCCCACCAAATCAACCCCAACCGCAGCCACGGCAGCAGCTTCGTGCGCATCCAGCATTGTCTGCTCTTGTGGGCTGGGCGGTGCCAGGAGCGGGGCACATGCTGCTGGGACAGCATCGCCGAGGCCGTCGGATCATGATTGGCATGCTTGGGCTGGTCATTGCTGGCGTGCTTATTGGCGGGGTTGATGCGGTCGATTCACAGCGAGATGGGTGGTGGTTTTTGCCACAACTGGGGGCAGGTCCCATTGTGATCGCCTTGGACGTATTCAACCAGCAAGTTATTCGGACACTTCCTGAAGCCCAGCAGTACCGGTCAATCGGCCTAGGCCATGTCAATGCCATCGGCACGCTGTATGTCGCATTGGCGGGGCTCATGAACATTGTGGCCATACTGGACCTCTTCCGCGATCACAACGATGAGCAATCAGGCCGCCCGAAGCATGACGAGCGTCGCAAAGCCACTGCTTCGGAAGAGGCTTCGCCATGACGTTCCTGATTGCCTGGATCCCGTTTCTAGAACCGATGCACTTCTTGCAGAGTGCGTGGTTGGTCTTGTCGATTCCATTGGTCATTGGTATCTCAATGGTGCACAAGGCGATTCAGACACCTGAGCACAAGCCCTGGTGGCCGCCAGTGGGCATCATGAGCGTGCAGGTGATGCTTGGCTTGGCGGCCCTAGCCTTCGTGCTGGACCTATTCGTGTTGTGGGTTATCCCCGTGCTGTAGGCCGCCGCGGGCGCCGCATTTCCATAGGCAGCCTCGTCATAGCAACGCATGTTGGCACGCACCCTCTTGGAATATTGAAATGTCCCTGATTTTTGAACTTATCGGACCCAAGTGCGTCCGGGAATACATCTCCCTACAGCGATGAAGCGTCGATTGGGTTCATTCCTGAGCTCCCATGGTGGGGCGTTGTGTATTCGGTCGATTTCATTGATCGGCACTTGCCACGGATGGCAGGCGCTTGGAGAGAAGATCGAAGTAGCCCATGTAGGTGTGGGCATCCAGGGACGGTGGGTATGCGAGCAGGCACACGGACACACACAACACAACCTCCAACAACACCATGGCGTAGTGATGAAGGCCATCTGGAGTTGTACTGGACACGATGGCAGCGTGAACAGTGCATCACCAGCCGCACAGCATTGGTTGAGCACTACATGAAGCGACAGGTCCGCCCAATTGCGGAGCGATTGCGTGGCATGTTGCCCCGGCACATTGAAGTCGATGACCTTATCCAGCAGGGGTACCTCGGACTGGCAGACTCCATGGATCGCTGGGACGCAACTCGAGGCATTCGATTTGAGACGTTTTCTTCTCGTCGCATTTCTGGGGCGATGCGTGATTGGTTGCGCAGTCAGGACCATCTTCCGCGACTCATGCGACGGCGCAGCCGGCGCGTGCAGGAGGCCATGGACAACTTCCGCGTCGTTCACGGGCGTGCGCCGGACCAAGAGGAACTTCAAATGGAACTTGCGGTAGATGCGCAGGAATTTGACCTACTGTTCAATGAGCGAGATGTTCCAGCTGTTGTCACGTTCGGTGGCATGGAGTCCGGCAGTGATGACGACTGTGGCATGGATGGGATGGCGCAGTCAAATGAGCCAAGCGCCGCAATTGATGTGCAGCAAGCCGATTTGCGGAACTTCGTTGTTCGTGGCATGGAGTCCATGGACTCCATGATTGTCGTGCTGTATTACTACGAATCTCTGACGATGCGGGAAATC
>JABAAC010000036.1 GCA_014238965.1 Phycisphaerales bacterium
AACGACGTCTTTGGCCCAACGGACGTCTATGGCATTCGATCGTTGCCCGACGACGCCATTGTCATGCTCAATGGCGGCATCGTCACGGGCATGAACCCGAGCGATGCACTTGTCGACGACGAACGCAACAACCCCATGCACCCGGTTGCGTGGCTTCGAGAGCGACCCATGCCCAACGATGCGACACAACGCATCGTCGTGACCACCATGGGCACGGCGCAAGACCTCAGCAGCGACGACCTTCGAACATACTTGTTCAACGGCGTGCTATGGCAACTTGGCGAAGAAGCGTCGATTCCCGAGCAAGGCTACGACGTGGCGATCATCGGCCGCTGGGATCCTTCACCCTTTGGCTTTGGCACCCATCGAAAAGGTGTGCAGGTGCAAGCTGTGAAAGATGGATGGCCCGAACCTTGAGCCAAAGTCAGTGCACGTCATATCGAGCATCACGCGCTCGATCCGCCGATGAACCTGATCGCTTTTTCTCAGCGGCAATCTGCTTACTCGAACGCCGCTTGGACTTGCGACGTGTGCCAGCGACATACGACACCGAACGCTCCGCAAGCCCTTCGGCAATGACGAGCAATGGCAATTCGACCGGGTCGATGGGCTGCTGAGTGCCACCAGCTGAAGACTCCATGCTCAACAGCAAGCGGGTTCGTGAGGGCATGGCCGTTTCAACATCCCAAAATTCCACGGCTCCAGGCAGGGGCGTGCGCGTGCGCTGCTTGAATTCGTCACGCACGAGATCACAGCATGCACCTCCGCCAATGAGTACGACATCGAATGCAGCTCGACGGCTCTTGCACCAACGGTCAAGGAGTCGCCCGCCAACAGTCGCCATGCCCAAGGCCTCTCGCATGGGTTCACACACAAGGTCTAAACCCCGGCGAATCATGGGGCGATCGGATGGCCGCAACCCTGATGACTCGCGAAACACTCTTGGAGGCTGCCGCCGCACAGCCCTTGCACTGGCAAAGAGCTGATCGATGTCATCCATGCCATTGAACACACCGTGCACACCACGCAGCGATGCGGTCATTCGATCTCGCTTAAAACACGTCGCTGTTGTGGAACCGGCACCGATGTCTATAGCAAGCACCCTGCGGCACTGGGCTTTCGATGAAGCAGCAGCCGTCAATGCAACCGCGGCAGCTTCGGCGCTAGACACCATGGTTACTTGACATCGCTCATGTGGCGCACGGCCTGACCCACGCTGGTATCGCTCGGTCAACCCTGAAAGCGACTCCGTCATGCTGGGCGTTCGACCATTTGCAGCCATAGCTAGGTCTAATGCCAGTGTCACCACTTCTTCAAGCAGCGCCCGGTATCGACGACTCGCTGCTGCGGGCACAGGGACACGGAGCGAACCATGCCACCGACCTGTGCCGATGTGCTGATCGAGGCCGCGAAGCACCCGAGCGAGGACTCGTTCGAGATACAGAATCATGACTTCCTTGGCACTGATCATGTGATCGCCAAAGTTAAAGACAGTCTGTTTCAAATCACCGTACTTGCCGCTCACAGAAGTATCGATCGAGTCACCCGCGAGCAGTGGTAACCACATCAACACGCTTCGAAGCGCCCCATCCATCGACTCGGCCGCTGTGCCAATGTGCATGACATCCGACTCGACAGCGATAGTGGATGGAAGGCAAGCTCGATCACGCTCTAGCGCAAGTGCGAAGGATTCATCTTCAGCGGGTGTCGCACCGAGCAAATTCACAATGCATCGCGTGTTTGCCGCACCAAGATCCAACCCGATGCGAACTTCCCGCCCACCACCAGATGCTGTAAGCCCACGGATAGCACCCTGCATTTCCGTGGAGGGTTGTCGTGTCGAGCGCGTCCAAAACTTCAGCATTGCTGTGTCGTGTTCCCGTCGGGACTCATTGCAACGAAAGCACTTTCGTCACATGACCGACCCGCCAAGAATACTACGTGTCTACACGCCTCGCCGTATGTGTCTGCGATGTGGATGATGTGTTGATTTCCCAGGCGTTCATGATTGAGATCTTTCCAGCACGCCGAGACATCTCACAGTCGGCCTGACTTGGAGCGTTGGCATCTGAAGCAAGCTACCCACCCAAGAGACGATAGCCCGTGGGGTCTGCCGGCAGAAACAAGTGAAATCCCGACTCGGCAAAAACGCTCCCTGCATTGAGCAATAGCACAAGGATGAGCAACCACAAACTCCCTATGGATATGGGGTTGAGTCGCTCCACCATGGGCGGTTCAAGGCAGTCATGGAAGAGTGAAGTCACCGCCGCAACGAGCAGGATCACCATGCAGGCAATCACAACCCATGTGTACAGCGATAGTCCGAGAACAGGTGTCCCATAGCCCACCTCGCCAGGCAGAATATCCAACAGGACATACCGCCCACCCAAGATCAAGCCAGCGATAGCGGCCAACATTGACACCGCCATCCCTCGAACAAGCATGCTGGCTCCATCTCGGTGCCCGAATCGGCATTGCAAAATGACCCAAGCAGGGCCAATTGCTGCCAGGGACAAGGCCAAACGCTGGGCAACGCACAACGGGCAGGGCATTTCACCGTATGCAAATTGAATCCAGAAACCACCCAGCAGCATGCCCAACATGCTCAGTAGATAGAAGTGCAGCAGCCAGAATTGAGTTCGACGAAGGCCTTTCACAGATTCAGCCCCAGCGGGCCGGTCATGTGGTGCCACCCCAGAAGCATCATGCAGACAAAGCACACCACCGCAAGCACAGCTGTCAGGCGCCGACGACCCGTCACGGCCGACATCAGTGTCAGCAAGAGCAATACAAAGATGGACGCCGCAACCATATGGACACGATAGGCCAGCGGCCAGTAGTCTTGCAGCCATGTCCAAAGGTAAAAAGGGCAAGGGCAAGAAGAAAGGCGGCGGCTACGTGGTTCCAATAAAGAGCCCGGAGCACGATGCCAATCTCGCCAATGAAGCCGCTGACCTTCGAGACTCGTTGCTCGACGATGCCGCCGCATGGGGTGCACTGCAAAAACGCCTGCTCGGTTCGACCTTGCCACCAGCGGATATTGCCGCTGTGGTGATGCGACGTGATACGTCTGGGCTTGATGCACTTATCGCCCGCCTGCGAGGCCAAGCGGTTGAATCCGCAGCACCGCCGGCGATCGACGAGTCGATTGACGAGCAAGTATTGCGCGATGCGATGAAGGCGTTTCGCAAGCGCCTTAAACTCACGAAACTGGATCATGAATCCAAACTCGGCCGAAGCCCGCTGAGCACAGGTCGCGGCGCCGACTTTGAGTCCATCTTGCCACCACATCAGTTTTCCACCGCGGTATGGGAAACGCTCGCGGCACGAGGCAAACTCACCAGCACCGGCCGAGGGTTCTACATGCTTCCCAAGGCCCCCCCGGCGATGCGCGGGGGTAGTTGATTACACAACGGTGGACCTCTCAGCGCAACAGACTCGTGCCTTGCTCATGCAACGGCAAGGGCTCACCGACAACCCTGATCGTCGCGCGGGCCCAAGGGCACTCTCGGGGCTCATTGACACACTTGGGTTTGTACAAGTGGACTCGATCATTTGCCTAGAACGAGCGCATCACTTGACACTTCGAACGCGGCTGTCGGGCTATCGCCCTGCGCATCTAACGTCGCTGCTCTCTCGCCGATCGCTCTTTGAACACTGGACACATGACGCAAGTGTGATCCCCACACGGTGGCTCAATCACTGGTCTCATCGGTTTACGCGTGACCGGATTCGTATTCAACAGAACGCATGGTGGGCGCAGCGCATGGGTAAAAATCGCAACAAGATGATTCGGGCCGTGAAAGCTCGCATTCGACGCGAGGGCCCACTGCGTTCGGCCGACTTTGAGCAGCGTCCTGATCAAGCCCAGCCATGGTGGGGCTGGAAACCTGCAAAGGCTGCATTGGAGTATCTCTGGCGATGTGGCGAACTGGCCGTCTCGAGGCGTGACCCTCGCAGTTTTCAGAAATGGTACGACCTCACCCATCGCGTGCTTCAACCTGCCAAGGCTTCATCAGCGAAGGCGCACCTAGAGTGGGCGTGCGGCGAAGCACTCGATCGACTTGGCACAGGAACTGCCACAGAATTAGCCGCGTACTTCCGAGCAGTCCCTGTGGCAGATGTACGGGCCTGGTGCGCAAAGGGGCTTGCCAATGGCACATTGGTTGAAGTTGATGTGGAACGCCTCGATGCCCCAAAGCCAATTCGATGTGTGGCTCGACCCGACGTTCATAGAGCTGCGACCAAGGCGGCCACATTGCCATTGCTCCACAACGTGGATCGACTACGGCTGCTTTGTCCGTTTGATCCAATCATCCGGGACCGCTCAAGATTAAAGCGACTATTTGACATGGAGTACCGCTTTGAAGCATTCGTCCCAGCGGCGAAACGCGTCTATGGCTACTACGTGTTGCCCGTCCTCGAAGGGGATCGCTTCATTGGCCGAGTTGACCTGAAGACTGATCGACAGGCCAACACACTGCGCATCAAAGGGGTGTGGTGGGAAGAGGGCATCAAAGTCACACGACGCCGCCGCACGATGCTTGACGCGGAATTAGCCTCAATGGCTGAGTTTGTTGGACAACAATCATATACGGCGAACTGAACGCCGACGCTCAAAGCCTCAATACATCATCGAGCATTCGAATCGTCATATCGATGTCAGCCTCGGTAAGCACCATGGGTGGCTTGACTTTAATGACGTTGTGCAGTGGACCATCTGTGCTCAGTAACACACCGCGCTGCCGCATGGCATTGACAACAAAGGTGGCCTGGGCATCGGCAGGAACCTTGGTGTCGCGATCACACACCAACTCGATGCCTATGAACAGGCCATTGCCGCGAACATCTCCGATGATTGAGTGGCGTTCTTTCAAGGACCCTAGCTCCTCCTTGAAGTGACTCCCTAGTCGCGCCGCCCGAGCAAGCAGCTGCTCTTGCTCGATGACATCGAGCACCGCATTGGCAGCTGCACACGACACCGGATTCCCACCGAAAGTACTGAAAAATTCCATCCCGCCATTAGCAAACGCCTCGGCAATGGCAGGCGTTGTCACCACAGCCCCTATGGGGTGACCATTGCCCATTGGCTTACCCAGCACAACGATGTCAGGCACGACATCATGCAACTGAAAGCCCCACATGGCATCGCCCACACGGCCAAAGCCCACTTGCACTTCATCGGCGATGCATAGCCCCCCGGCTTTGCGCACATGGGCAAATGCAGCCTTTAAATAATTCTGCGGCAGGGGCATCTGTCCGCCGCAAGACAGCAACGACTCGGCGAAAAAGGCTGCAATAGACCTCCCCCCCGCGCATGCCTCACCTGCAACTCGCCCTACTTCCACCGCATAGGCATCACCTGCATCTGTGCCGTTGTGCGCTCCGCGATAGATGTCTGGAGAAGGCACAACATGCACCCAATCGGGGCAACCGCTGCCTCCGGCACCTTTAAATTTGTAAGGGCTCATCGCGATGCAGCTACTTGTATTGCCGTGATAGGCACCATCGATCACAAGTGCGTCATGTGCGCCGGTTGCCTCTCGTGCAATGCGCAACGCCAGCTCATTGGCCTCAGAACCAGAATTGACAAAAAAGCACACCGACAGTGGATCAGGCATGGTCTCTGTGAGCCGCCGAGACAAGGTTAAGACATGTTCGTGCAGATATCGCGTATTGGTATTGAGCCGAGCAGCCTGCTCAGCAATCACCCGAACGACGTGCTCGTGGCAATGCCCCACGTGGCACACGTTGTTCACCAAGTCGAGATATGGCTCACCATTGGATGCGTACAGAAATTGCCCGCGACCAGCAACGATGTGAAGCGGCTCGTCATAACTCAGCGACAACGCACCACCAAGTGCAGATGATCGCCGCGAGCGCATCGAGTCGCTGTCATTGCCCGGCCCCCGATGGACTGTGCATGCACTGCACAACATGAGTTCAGCGTCGCGCGGCGCCATGTGTATGTGCCCGAGCAAGACCTCGCTGGTGGACTGTAGTGACTTGCCATCGGTCGCATCGTCTGGATCTGCCATTCGCTGTGCGCGAATGCAAGCACTTGTTGCAAGCCGAGCCATGACCAGTGGAAACAATGCCTGCTGCTCCGTGAGTTCCAATGGCCGAATGGCGTCATACGCAGCAACAAGCGACGCAGCATCTTGGAGTGTTGTTTCGTCATGCCCAATCGCATAGGCGATGGCGATCGCAATGTCTTGTACAAACGCGCCATGCAGCACATCGCCGAGGTCCAGCAAGCCCGTCGCCATATTGCCATCGAACAGCACATTCTCGTCATTGACGTCACCGTGCAGCAGGCCCGCAGGACATGACGTGAGATCAACCGCCGCATGCATATGTAAGGCGCGATCGACTGCACTGCGAAGAGTGCGACTGCTAATCAATCCAACTGCACAGCGATGTTGTCCTGCTCGCGCCAAATCCCATGCGTGAGTTCGGCGCGCATGCGGATGATCGATGGCAACCAATGCTTGGTGCGCTGTAGCAATCAAGGTGCCTACTGCAGCGAGCCGCGCGGACGTGTCAGGCAACTCGCCCCATTGTCTACCAGGCAGTAATGGAAGCATTCGGGCTGGCCCAAGATCTGTCTGCACGCACACGTCACCTGCAAGGCTGGGCATCGAGATAGGCACGGGCAACCCCGCAAGCGATAGTGCCGCTGAGAGGGTCTCTTCAAGGTCAATATCGGCCTGGGGTTCAGTGGCGATTTTGAGCACAGCGTTGCCGATGCACACGTTCACATTCTCACCAGGGAGACGTGTCACCGGGCCATCAATGCCCCAGTGCTCCAAGGCGATGGATGCGGCAACCGCGAGCAGGTCGGACGTAATTGCGTGCGTCACGTGGGCAGGGTACTGCAGAGAACGCGTATGCTGTCATCCATGCGATTCACCATGCTTTCCCTCTGTACGCTTGCTCTGGCTCTAAGTGGCTGCTGCAACTGTTTCCAATCGAAAACGACCGCCCAAACGGCCGGGGCATCGACGCCCAGCCAGGTTGTTCAGTTATTCAACGGCAAGAATCTGGATGGTTGGCGAGCGGTGTACACCGATGGCCCTGGCGACATGAACACCGCATGGAGCGTGAAGAACGGCGTTCTTCGCTGCGAAGGCCAGCCCACGGGCTACATGCAGACAACGGCGAACTACGAGTCCTACAAGCTCATCGTCGAGTGGCGATTCGACCCCACCAAGGGTGCTGGCAATAGCGGCGTGCTGCTTCGAGTCACGGGCCCGGACAAGGTCTGGCCACGCTCACTGGAAGCGCAATTGCACTCCGGAAGCGCAGGCGACATCTGGAATATCGGCAATGTGCCCATGCGATCCACTCGACCAGAGTGCACCAAAGGCCGCCGAACAATAAAGGCCCGCCTGAGCAACGAACGCCCATTGGGTGAGTGGAATCGCTACGAGATCACACTCGAGGGTGGCAACTTGTCGCTGGTCGTTAATGGAGTTGAGCAGAATGCGGCCGTCGACTGCGAAGTGATTTCGGGCGGGATTGCCCTGCAGAGCGAGGGCTCGTACATCGAGTTTCGAACGGTCGAGTTGCGGCCGCTGCCCTGACTCGGCTTGCGACCGCCTCAGGCGGATGGGCTCTCGTCCACAGCAGGCGGACCGACTATCGAATCTCCAACACGATCTCCCCGAGGAAGACCCCACGCGGATCACCGCGTTCGGCGAGGGTTTGCTCTATGACGCTGGCAGTTCGCGGGACACAGCCCTCGAACAACACAGCCCCCGTGGCGTCAAGCACCTGCACCGGTTGATCGAGATCCAGCATCTCATCATCGAGTCGAATGCGCAAGGTCTTTGGCGCACCGGACTCTTCGATCGTAATGGTGTGCCCGTTGCGGCTGACCACCATGCGATCACGCGCCACTGGTTCATCAACCTTCAGCCAATAGAATCGATTGTTCAGCACATCGTCTTGCAGCCACACGATGCGTTCGGGCCGAAGCTTTCGCGTGTGCGTTGCCATCCATCGGACTCCGGCAATATCCTCGCCGTCCATCCAATGGCCCTTGTCTGGGTAAATCACCACGTCGTGGGGGTACCCACCAGGATCCCCCATCGCCAATGTCGCCAAGGCGTCTTTCCACTGCGTTGCGATTTGGTTTCGATCGTAAGCCGAGTCACGCCCGCCCATATACAGGGCAAACGGTAAATTACGCAGCCCGTCTGGCTTCGTTTCATTGGGATGCCCCGCCATCATGGCTGCTGCGGCGAATCGATCCGCCATGCGAGGCGCAAGTTGAAACACCCCATCACCACCGGCGCTGTATCCCGTGAGATACACCCGATCCGGATTGACACCCTCAACTAGCACCATGTCTTGAATCAACCGATCAAACAGTGGGTCGATGTGCGCTTGATGCCATAGATTCCACGTGTCCGTTGGTGCTCGTGGCGCTACGTATACGCCCTCTTTAATCTCATAGAGCTTCTGTTGGTTGCGCCACTGCCGATCATTCACCGCAGTGGGCGCGCCGCCACCGCCGTGCATCGAAATGTACAAGCTATGACCCCCCGGAGGCGCGGTGCCTTCGACTCGCCACACAATTGGCATAGACACACCGTTGACTTCAATGGCCCCCTTGCCCAAAGCAGCCTGGCGGGCTGTCATGTGCTTTGAATGCCAATCACGAACGTGTCTTCCCCGAACAGCCTTTGCCTCGGTCTTGCTCAGTGGCTTGGCGTCATCAACTTCGTTGATGCTGTATTGAGGCAAGGCCACGGTGACCAGTTGCTGATCCTTGGTGACATGAACAGGATGCATGACAGCCGCCGAACCCTCGCCCACGTGAATTGAAACCTCAGACCCCATCGGCAACACTGTCGTCCAGTGATCATTTGTATCGAAGCGATGATCACGCGACTGGCCCCGAGCGAGCTCTCGTTGCTGATCGTCCATAATGACGATCAGAACCGAAACTCTGCCGCCATGCCCATCAGTAGCCTTCACGCGAACACGAGCCTTGCCATGATCCACATCGCTCTTAGGTGTGACATACCGCGACGTAACGTCAACGGCGCCGACAGAGTTATCCTCGGGCAACCAGACCATTGGAAAGTGCAGCGGCACATCACGCCAGGTGACGGCGAAGATGCCGTGTTTGGGATCTCCCTCGATCGCACCAGCGGCACGATCAGCAAACCATGCACGGTCCAAATTGTCTCCAGTGGGCTCAGCCGCGCCTGTGAAATGCCAGTTGCCCTCGTCCCACACTTCGACCCATGAGTGATTGCCGCTGTTGTCGGACCACAACGCCGTACCGGCGAATCTCGCAGGGACGCCAACGCTTCGACAGGCATCAATAAGCAGCACGCTGAGTCCGGTGCACGACGCCATGCCTGCTTCGATCGACTCGAGCGGCGACTGATCTGGCTTTGGTCGAGCGGTCGAGTACTTCACCCCGACATCCTTGAAGATTGCGTTGTTCAGCACAGCTGCGGCTTGGCCTGGCGAAGTCGCATGCGCCACAAGCGGCCCGAATCTCTCGCGAAAGTCTGCCCGCCAGTCATCACGCCGCTCATTGATGCTTGCGTACGGAAGAATAGTGTCAAAGAACAACAACTCGGAAATCGACTCGTGCCACGGCGATCCGCGCCAAGCCTCATAGGCAAGTGATACATTTTCCAATAGATACTCAGCGTCAAGCGTGCTGAGGTCAGACTCAGGCATGTGCTCGATAAGCCACTGCATACCCGCACGTTCATCGGCCGGCACCTTGTCGAGAGCCGAAACCAACTCAACGCGATTCTCTCCAGCGAGATTCAGCGACCGATCAAGCGGACGGCCCACGGCAATCGCACTGCACAAGAGCATCGACATAACAGCACAAAGCAGTTTCATCGTTTGAGTGTATCACTCCACTGCCGCTTCAAGCAGGATCGCAGTTGTGCCTTATCATCCATCTGCACACACAATGCCTTCCCCTCAGCAACATAGACACCTCGGAGCCGCTTCGGCGATGGGCATTTGCGTAGCCACCATGATTGGCTCGGGCATCTTTTCCGT
Organism: Phycisphaerales bacterium; assembly: GCA_014238965.1. GTDB lineage: Bacteria > Planctomycetota > Phycisphaerae > Phycisphaerales > SM1A02 > JABAAC01. The sequence goes on from JABAAC010000036.1 coordinate 10,042, forward strand.
GCCCGGACTTGTGGGGCCAGCGCTCGGCACACACTTGAACGTTTTGCTTGCATGGACACTCGGAGGCGCTCTTGCCTTATTGGGAGGATTTGTCTTTGCTGAACTCGCGGCGCAGCGACCCACTGCAGGCTCGGTCTATCACACAGTGCATGACACACTTGGCAATGGCATGGGCTACTTGTATGGCATGACCGGGCTCGTCGTTGGGTACATCGCTTCGCTCGCACTGATTGCCTTGATCGCTGCGGACTATGTCAATCATCTCATTCCCGCTGTGGACCACCGGATCATCGCAACGGTGATCGTGGCCGTCCCCGCCTCGATTCATGCATGGAAGGTCATTGCCGGGGCCCGATGGAACGACGCACTTGTCGTCGTCAAACTCGCCCTTGTGGCAGCCTTCATCGTGGTAGGGATCTCTGCTGATGTTGTCCCCATTGAGCCGCCTATGGAGACGCCAGTTCCTCCGGCGCCGTTTTCCTTGGCGGTCGGCGCTGCAGTTATTCAAATCAACTTTGCCTATTCAGGATGGTCCTCGGTCAACACGGTCGCTGGAGAAGTGCGCAAGCCCGAACGAACTCTCCCCTTGGCAATCATCTGCTCCGTTGGCGTGGTAACGGCTGTGTACGTACTGATGAATGTGGCCTTTATGCGGGTTATTCATCCTGCTGCCATGGTCGGGGACGATGGACAACCCATCGCTGATATCGGAGCGGTGGTCGCAACAACCATCTTTGGTGAAACCGGTGGCATGCTTGTGTCACTGGCCATCATTGGCCTGCTCATCTCAACCATCACCACCATGTTGTTTACAGGCAGCAGACTCATGCTCGCGATGTCATGGAATGGTGAGTTGCCAAAGCCAATTGGCCAGTGCAACGGATCTGGCGCGCCCACATGCGGCGTACTGGTGTTCGCAGCCATAGCCGTTGGGCTGCTTTGGATTGCTCCAGTTGGCCGGCTCCTGGAATTCACGGGGTTCGTGCTGACTTTTTGCGCATCGCTTGCGGGCATCTCCATTTTCGTGCTTCGAAAACGGCATTCGGACCGACCGTTCTCAATGCCCGTGCATCCCCTGCCTGCAATACTCTTCCTCACGTTGTCGGCGTGGCTTCTCTTTGCAACCACCCGTGAGCAACCGATGGTAGCGCTGATATCTGCAGGCACAATACTTGCTCTAATGCTCCTTCGCCCTTGGCTGACTCGCCGAATCGTGACTGATTCGAAGCCGTATACTGAACCCCACTGAGGAGTTGATTCACATGTCATGCCTATACGTTATTGCCGGCCCAGATGAAGGAACACTGTTCAAACTTGAAGGCGATGACCTTATTACCATCGGCCGTGGCGACGATGCCACCATGCAACTTGTTGATGAACGATCATCGCGCGTGCATTGTGGCGTGGAACCTCGCCAAGTGACCGCGGGCGACTTTGGCATCGCGGTAAAAAAATGGGCACTCATCGACAAAGGCAGCAGTAACGGAACCCGGGTTGGTGCTGAGCGCATCGACGGTGACGTCGTTCTTGAGGATGGTGACGTTATTGGCCTTGGGCGAACGAGCGTTGTCTATCTCACAGATGACTGCGATGAGCCTGATGCAGCTAGAGCCCGTTGCGCCGTGTTGGGAGTCAATGCGGGCACGCTGTCGGATGCAGCATGGCCAATGGACAATCCTGCGGCACGCGGCACCCTTACGGACGAATGATCTGGCGTGCAAGGCACCTTCCTGCTGCTTCAGATCCGCAACGACCAAGATCCGATGCGCAAGCACGAACTGGAGTGCTTCGCCAATCGGCTGGGCGTGCGTGAATCAGCCATCGAAACCTGGAATCTGCTTCACGGCCCACCGCCGACTGATCGCATCAGTCGCGCTGCAGCGGTGCTGGTGGGCGGAAGCGGCGACTACTCTGTTGTCAAAGGCGGACCATGGTTGCCAGCGGCCATTGATGCGATGCAACGGTTGATTGACGAAGGCGTCCCGACGTTCGCATCATGCTGGGGATTTCAAGCTATGAGTTTGGCAATTGGTGGGCGCGTCGGCAACTTGCCAACTCGCGGCCACGTCGGCACGTACACACTGGAGGCTACTCCCGCGGGCCGGCGTGATACGTTATTCGGCGAACTTGGCGACACCTTTACAGCGCAGTTAGGCCACGAGGATGTCGTTACGGAAGTACCTGACAGCGCCACTGTGCTCGCTCTATCGAGCCACGGCGACATCCAAGCATGGCGAATCGGCGCCCTTGACATTTGGGGCACCCAATTTCATCCAGAGCTACGCATGGATGACCTTGCGCTTCGACTTCGCACCTATCCCAAGTACATCACAGACATCCGCGGCATGACGTGGGACGAATTCGCCCAGGCGCACTTGCAGCCCTCACCTGAAACAGATGCATTGCTAAAGGCATTCGCCCAGCTCGTTCTGTGATCAAGGCCCATTACTCGCTTGTGGACGAAACAAGGACTTCGCGGCATATTTTCCAGTCTTCATCTGACCGTTGCCAA
>JABAAC010000204.1 GCA_014238965.1 Phycisphaerales bacterium
CTGTCGATCCAACTACAGGACGAATGGGCCGATGTGCTTTCGCCAGCCGATCGCAGCGTGATTGAGCGAGTTTGTCGCCGCAAGATGTCACTGCTTGGATACGGTGATCCGTCATGGCAACAGACAAACGCACCGATAGACACACTTGTACGCAAGGCTTGATGTATGCGGATCATGATGTTTACAGGCTCGCTTCAGGTTGGTGGCGCCGAACGTATCCATGCGTCTCTTGCGGCCATGTTTGCCGAGCGTGGCCACGATGTCACCTTCGTTACGCTTGATGCAGGTCGAGACGCGCCCGAGATTCGAAGCCTCTTGGGCGATATCCCCTGCCGAGCCGTGCTTACCAAGCCAAGACCATACCCACTTCGGTTGATGCAACTTCGCGGTGCTTGGCGACCACTTCGGCGGATGTTGTTCGAGTTACAGCCGGATGTGGTGTACGCGGTACTCGACTGGGCCAATTGGCTCGCGGTGCGCGCGGCGACTGACCTTGAGGGTGGCCCGCCTGTGGTGATTGGCGTAGGAAGCGGCTTCGCACCTGCGAGGTGGCCGCGACGTATTGCAGATGACTTGCTTGCGAAGTGCCGTGCTGCAGAGGGGCTTATCGCGAATTCTTCCGTTGGGATGGAGACCAGCCATGCTCGCGGCATTAATGCTCGTGATGAGCGAGTTATCCACGGTGGTATCGACGCCAACTACTTCCGTCCAGAGCCTGTTGCTGCTGCGCACATTCGGCGTGAGTTCAATCTTCCTGCTGATGGTGTGCTCGTTGGCCATGTCGGCCGTCTGCACCCTGTGAAGGATCACAGTCTCCTGCTTGCTGCGTTTGCAGCGATGCCGAGGTCGGCACGGCTGTTGTGTGTAGGAAGTGGGGCACCCACCTACGCCTCCAAACTACGCAGGCTTGCTGCCACACTGGGGATCGCTGATCGGGTCACTTGGTGGCAGCGGCATGAGCACTTGCCCGCCGTCTATTCAGCCATCGACATATTGGCGCTTCCATCCCATTCCGAGGGATGCCCCAATGTCGTGATGGAGGCAATGTCGTGTGGGACACCCTGCGTCGTGGCAGCAGTTGGAGCGGCCTCGAAGATCGTCGGCGACACTGGGGTCGTTGTCCATGATCGACAGCCAGCCAACCTCGCCGCGGCGATCGCCAACATCCAACAGGGGCCGTCCTGTCGAGCGCGGATACTGGCGGAATTCACGATTGATCGCTGTGCGGATCGAACGCTTGGGTTTCTGCAGGAGATCGCAGGCCGCGCAAAGACGCCCCATTGATCGTCCACGATATGCTCCCTCACATGACCCGTGTGCTGCACGTTATTACAGATCTTCGAATTGGTGGAGCCGAGCGATCGCTCTTTCATCTACTGCAACAGTCCACTGGGGATGGCATTGAGCATCGCGTGATTTCGCTGCTCGATGGGCATCCGGTCGGCGACTGGATACGAGAACTCGGGGTAGACGTCACTTCGCTTGGACTTCGCAGCGTCGCCGGTGGACCATCTGCGTTGATGCGGATTCGTCGCATTGCAGTCGAATGGCAGCCCGATGTTCTGCAGGGATGGATGTATCACGGTTGCGTAGCAGGCACGCTTGCCACATGGGCACTTTCCAATCGC
>JABAAC010000124.1 GCA_014238965.1 Phycisphaerales bacterium
ACATCGTCTTCGTGGCCACCGCCTTTCGTGGCGTCGATGGCCTGCCAGGCGTGCAGATGTTTTTGTGCTTGCTCAATATTCATCGCGGCCCAGGCGATATGGAGTCGGTCACCAGCGCGTAGGAGTGCAATCTCCGCCGCCTGCCGCGCATAGGTTGAGGTGGCCTCATCCAGCGTGTGCAGCAGCCGTTGCCCTGCAGAGCCAAGCAGGCCCATTGACTCAACCTGCGAGGCGAGGGCCACGATTGCTTCGGCGTTTTCGCTTGCGATGCACTGTTTGGCTTGGGCAGTACAAAGTTTGACCGCAGCTTTTTCGAGTTTTTCGTGGTTGGATTTCCATGCCGGGTTTTGTGGGTCCAAGAGCCGTAGCGAGCGAATTGCTGCAAGACGATCAAGCAGGGGCGCATCGGCGAGGTTCAGTTCGATCCATCGTGCCTGCTCGGTGCGATGTTCCGCAGCGATCACCGGCAGGTGCGCCAGTTGATCGAGGACTGCAGCAGAGGGAATCGAGAGGTGATCTGGGGTCGTTCCGGAGGCGGATAGGTTCAGAGCCAGTCCAATGACATTGCCAGAGTCAGCATTGAGGGCTGCAGCCTCAAAGACATTGCCTTGCTCCATCCACTGTTTGCAGCGTGCAAGAGTAAGTGATGCTTGGACGCAAGCGGACTCGAGCGATGGGTCACCTGCGGCAAGTGCTTCTTGGACTCGCTTAGCCTGTGTCATTGCAGCCACCCGCCAAGGATCGCCATTGCGATCACGGCTGCAATGAGGGCCATTCCGCCAAGCACCAGCATGGCTGTTGGGATTCCCGGTGCCGACTCAAGCCGAAGCGGCGTTGGCTGATCTGGTTCGTCGGACACAGTCTGGTTGCTTGCGGCCATTGGTTGCAGAGGCGGCGTATCCGCAAGCGAGAATAGTAGACCTTCGCCGGCGCAGGCAAGGCGATCAGCGGCGGGGGTTCCGATCTCGACGACTCGCAGTAGGGCGGTGTCGGGGTGCTGGTCCGTGCCAAGAACGAAGGTCATGAGCCATCCGAGTTCGGGCATTGCAGCTGCGATTGAGGCAAGCACTCGATCGCACCGCAGTGTCGGAGGTGTCAAGATCGTTGTGCACTTTCGTGAAGCGAGTCGCATGCGAATCAGGTCGATCCATGCTTCATCGATGCCAACTGTGTCGGCGGGCTCAACGCTCTTGGGCAGTTGAAACTGCTCTACTTTCTCAGGCTCAGTGAAAGATGTCAGGAAACTGCCTCTGGCAAGCAAGTCGACCGGTCCATAGTCTGGGCGCTGATCGGCGGTGAGCACAATGTGGTGGGCAATGCGGCCGGGTCGCTCGGGCGATGGACCTAGCGTTTGGCTGATTCGCGTGAGCACGGACATCAGCCTGCCGTCCATATGAAGGGTGCGGTGGGCAATGACCGGCCTTGCAACGCCTGGGTAGCACACATCCAAGCCAGAGCGTGTGATGAGCAATTCCGCGGTGGCGTCGCTCATGTCAGGAGTGCGGCTGACTGTACGGAATCCGGGAGGTCCGCCGACTGTCGTCCATGCGTGAATGAGCTCAAGCATGGGCCACTCCTTGTCCACGATCTAGACTCAGTAGCACAACGGCGGCCCACATGTCATCGCACGTGGGCGTTGCAAGACAATTGGCGGGCCAATCGTCGCTCCGCGAAAACCGGTCAAGCCTGGGCTGGCCCGTTGAAGAAATCAAATTTGTCGGCAAGGCCGCATCCGGAGACATGACAATATGTAATCGGGCTTGGACCTGACTGGGGAAGTGATCTGTGACCGCTACGTCGGGCTGCGTG
>JABAAC010000022.1 GCA_014238965.1 Phycisphaerales bacterium
AGAGGGTCTATGGGAAGGCCTCGGTCTGAACCAGATTGATGGCGATGTATTGGTGTTGCAGCGTTCTGAGTTGTCACGGCTTCGTGATATGGATGGCGATCGAGTGGCTGAGCGCATTGACACCATCACGAACGATTGGGGACTAACTGATAACTACCACGAGTTTGCATTCGGACTTCCACGTGACGCTCAAGGCAATCTGTATTTCAGCTTGAACTTGGCGTTCTTGAATCCAGAGTGGTTTCATGGCAAGTCCAATGCGCCATATCGCGGGTGGTTGCTTCGTTGCACTCCTGATGGTGTTGTGGAGCCTGTGGCTATGGGCTTTCGAAGCCCATGCGGCGTGGGCATCGATGCGCAAGGGCGTGTGCTTATCACCGACAACCAAGGGGATTGGATGGCAAGCAGTCCTATCTTTGCGGTGAATCCAGGTGAGTTCCACGGTCATCCTGCATCGTTGCGATGGACGGAGCATTACGACCATGGCGCATCCGAGCCCAAAGACAAGCAGCCACCCAATGTTGATCGCACCTCTCCAGCAATTTGGATTCCCTACGACTGGTCTCGCAGTACAGGCAACCTTGTTCCTGACATGACCGGCGGCGCGTTTGGGCCATTTAAGGAACAGCTGTTTGTCGCTGAGCTAACCAATGGGATGGTGTTGCGTGCGGAGTTGGAGGATATTGATGGTGTCACACAAGGCGCTGTTTGGCCGTTTCGGCGACAAGTCGGCAGTGCCTGCCGTGTGTTGTTCTCCCCCGAGGGCAATCTCATCCTTGGCATGACCAATCGTGGCTGGGGCGGGTTAGGCCCGGGGCACGGGCTTCGACGTATTGACTGGACTGGCGAGTTGCCAATGGAAATGTTGCATTGCCGGGCCGTTCCAGGTGGATTTGACATCGAGTTTACGCGCCCGGTACAAGGCGACATGACTGCATCACAAGTGCATGCGAGGGACTACGACTATCACTGGTGGTGGGAGTACGGTTCACCAGAGCAGCGCAACCGTGACCTTCGGGTGGAATCGGTAACCCTTTCACAAGATCGCCGGCATGTGCAGATTCGACTCGACGATTTAGAGCCAGGTCGCGTTGTTCGACTGAAGCTAAATGATGTGACGGGTGAAGGTGGGCATGATCTATTGCATCCGGAGGTGGCATACACATTGAATGTGTTGCCCGGCACAGGCACATCCGCACATCCTGCAAAGCCCACGCGTCCTCCAGCAAAGCGCATCGCTGAGACTGATTCGGGTTGGCTTCGATTGACATGGGGCGCACCTTGGGATTCATTTTCACAGCGTGTTGATGGATGGCGTTTGGGCAAAGCAGCGCTACAAGAAGATGATGCGTCGCGTTTCGCTGATGATGACGGGCACGATTTGCTGATCAACGATGGCAGTGCCGTGGACGATTTGGTCGTGCAGGGTGGCTTGCAGCCCGGCATGCTGTCGTTTGGCCTGTGGTTGCCAGAGGGCGGCCGAGGTGGCGTATCGTTGCCCGGTGGTACGCAGTTGATTGTGTCTGACACCACCAACGGCGATACCGTAAGTGGTCTCATACAGGTGCTCGATAGCACAGGCGCCCAGTTGGGTGCATCGACATCGCAGTGGATGGGGCCCGGTCAATGGCACCGCGTTGAAGTAGCGCTGTCAAGTCAGGGCATCGAATCAGTGCGATTGCAGGACAACACCATTTTGAATGACATAGCCATTCAAGGTGGCGCGCACGGCGATCTTCGGCTCCTTGCATCGCATGCGCCAGTTGGTTTTGCAGATGTGCGTGTCAAGCCGAATCTACCTGACCTTGAAAGCAGTGCATTGTGGCTCGCAAAGGAGTATCACACTGTGGGCGATGTCGATGTTGATGATGACAACGGCGACATGTATGTGTCTGGCGGCACAGGAGAGATAGTGTTTGATACCTCGCTCCCGCCACAGTGCACGATTCACGTAGATACGCGTTTTCAGCCACTTGGTCTTGGATGGATTGATCTTGGAGGGACGCGTGTATTGCTTGGCGAATCACCCGGCGGGGGCCCCAAGACAGGGACGATCGTTGGTCGCGATGTCGTGCGTGCGGGTTTGATTGCGGATAAAAGTTGGGGGCGAGTGTCCATTGAACTCACGCCACATGTTGCACAGCGATTCGTCACGGTGCGTGTCGGTGGTTTGCCTGTCGCTCAGGCCATTGTGCCCGGGGATACGGTGAGCGGCCCATTAGCAGTGGGGCATCAGGTGGAAACAGGCTGGGTCGCCGTTCGAAACCTCTCGCTTGTCCAGTAGCCAACACAATGTACGTTGGTCAGTGCGCTTCTTTGGCATGATCGATTGACTCTAGAACACCAGCTTTGATCTCATCATCGTGGTACACGAGCACTGCTGCAACGATGTGCTCACGGATGAATGCCACGACACCAATGTTCTTTGCAAGAAACAGATATCGGTGTGCATCCACATCTGCCGGGCCGATCGTGCCCTTGGCATTCATGTGAACGAGTCTTGTGTCATACGTGCCCATTGGAACCTTGACCTTCCAGCCTCCAAGGTCTGTCCAGGTACACGTCAGTTCGCCGGTGTGAGCAAGAACCGCAGGCTCATGCAGG
>JABAAC010000108.1 GCA_014238965.1 Phycisphaerales bacterium
GCAGATGCTTCGACACAGCACCCGCTGGGTGCTGGTGGCAGTGGTCGCACCGATGCTGACAGCAGCGGCCGCAACAGCAGCCCCATCCATCCCAGCAGACTCGGGCCGAAGCCTCGGCGGGTTCCTGATTCCAATTCAACCGCGCGAGGGCGAGATCTCCTTGCGATCGCTTCGCGCCTGGCGATGGCGCGTCGACGACACACAGCGATTACTGCTCACGGGCGATGTCCTGGTGGATATTGCGGGCTGGCAGTTCGAAGCAGAGCAGGCGCTTCTTTGGCTGGATCGCGTATCGACAACCCACGGGCTAGTCACGCAAGTGGCGATCTACCTGCCTGAAGTTCGCCCCGGCACCCAGGCAAGCACCGGCACAACCCGTGGCCGCAACCTCTTAATCGTTGGCACGGTCAAAGGTCGAACACTGCTCGATACCGCACTCGTGCAAGATGCCGCGCCGCCCGCGGGCATGGCGATCGTGCAACGTGGCGAACGTCGACTGGCTGGCTACGTAGCATCGGTGCGTGCTGATCCGCCACCCCTGGGCGGCCATCCCGCAGTGACCGACCCGGTGTCCTCATCGCCATTGCCCCCAGGCAGTTTGCCAGTCACTGGCTCACGGACCACTGAACCAAGTGTCAACTGGCTTCGTCGCCCCGGTGCAACGATCGCATTCAGCGCCGACCAAACTGTCATTTCTGGAGGCGAAGAAGACGCGTCGATTCTGGCTGATGGTTCAGTGGCTATCGAGTACCGCCCCAGCAGCCGCAACGACCCGCACGGCAAACTGCGATTGAGTGCTGAGCGAGCGGTCGTATTCATGGAACCAGGCACACTTGAAGACATTGCAGGCCGAGATCTTCGCGCCCAAGATGTTCGGGGGGTGTATCTCGAGGGCGGCGTCATAGTCGTTGCTGAACAAGATGACTACGAAGTACGTGCGCCACGCATGTACTACGACTTCAACAACGACAGAGCCATCATGGTGGACGCCGTACTGCGCACCTACGACCGCCGAAGGCGAGCACCAGTGATTGCACGTGCTGACGAACTTCGGCAGTTAGCCGAAGGACAATGGTCGGCCGACAATGTTGTGCTATCGGCGTCGTCCTTTGCAACACCGACACTCGCTCTAGCATCGAACAAGGCCGTACTCACCCGAACGGCTCCCACGATTGATGACCAGGGCCTGCCCCTGCCCGCCACGATCGTGGTCGAGGCAACCAATAACACCGTGGATGTCGCAGGCGTCCCAATCTTCTGGTGGCCACACTTCAAAGGTGGGCCCCAGGACATTCCACTTCGCGGCACGAAAACAGGCTGGGACCGATACAAAGGTGCCATCGTCGAGACGACTTGGGACATTTACGCTCTGCTTGGTCTCCAACGCGATGATGGCAATGACCTGCAACTGGAAGCAGATGGCTACACCAAACGTGGCGTTGGCGCAGGCGTGCAGTGGAAACGTAACCGTGGTGGCACAAACAGCACACTGCGGCTGTACGGCATGTCCGACTCTGGCACTCAACAAACTGACGCGGGCATTACACAGGACGTTCCAAGGCATCATCGCTATGAAGCCAGCTGGGAAAGCACCTCGCAACTGAGCCCTGAATGGATGTTGCAAACACAACTAACAAAGTTCTCTGACAGCACCTTCACCAGTGTGTGGCGACGAAGCGACTTTCGAAATCGACGCGAATACGAGACTTCTGCATTCCTTCGCTGGCAAGAAGACGACCAACAGTTCTCGCTGCTGGCTGATTACTCGCTGAATAACTTTGTTTCCAATTCCTACCTGCTTGCATCGCAGGGCTTTTCACTTGATGAGTTCCCAAAAGCCACCTACCGCTTTTTCGGCAAAGATCTATTCGACACCCTCACGTGGAGTGGTGATGTCAGCTTCGTCCGATTCAAAGCGAACATCATCGAAGGTACTGCGGCTCAAAACGGCGTGCGAACCTCAGCGTTCATCGATCCTGCAACAGGACAACCCATCGCAGCCAATGCCCTCGCTGCGCAGTCGGTGAACAACGCGGGCATCTTCGACAAATGGGCTATGCGAGCCGTCACCAACCACCACATTGCTATGCCCATGCAATATGGAGCCTTCTCGGTGACACCATTCACTGCATTCCAATTGCAGGGGTTCCTCAGTGAGGAAGCAAACTTGAGCCAAGATGCGGAGTCCAACCGACTGATCGGTGGAGCTGGCGTTACGATCGCTACCACACTCAATCGCGTCTGGAACGCTATTGAGCACCGCGTTCTGGACTTACATCGACTTCGCGCAGTGCTTGAACCGTCCTTTACGGCGTGGTACGCGGGCTCGAATTTCAACCCATCGGATAACGGCGTAAATCCCCAGTACGACCCTTGGATTGACGACACATCACGCGGCGGTGCGATTCGGGTTGGCCTGCGTTCAACACTTCAAACGATGCGAGGTGGCCCAGGCCAGTGGTTCGACGTCGACTGGCTCAAACTGGACTTTGGCGCGGTGCTTACTCGAGGTGCATCGCAACGTCGCTACGCAACACCTCAGTGGTTTGACGCCAACCCATTGTTCTCCCAGTTGGGCAATTTCGCCGACGCTCGATTGCGATGGCAATTAGGCGAGGGTGTATCGATTGTTAGCGATGGCGTCTTCGACTTTGACGAGGGGAGCATCACTCGCGGAGCCGCTGGCGTGGAGCTTAGTCACTCGCCTCGATTCAACACCATGCTTGAGTTTCGATACATCGAAGTGCCTGATGCCTTTGCCCTTGCAAACCCAACATCGATCGATGCTGCACGTGGCCAGTTGCTCTCACTACGGTCGCAATACGAGGTCGGTGATCTCTATCGCTTGTCGATACAACCCACATGGAACTTCTCTGAAAATGACTTCCAAGCATTCCGTGCTGGCGTGACACGCTCGCTGCCTGACTTTGACCTGAACGTCTATGTGAGTTACAGCCAAATCAGCGGTGAAACAAGTGCAGGAGTGAGCATTGGGCAAACCCGCTTCTGAATGCCGTGTTGGAATCATCGGCGGTACGGGGCTTGCTGATGCGCTGGCCTCACTACTGCAACACTCCAGCACGCAAACGATACAAACGCCATTTGGTGAGCCCTCCGCGCCGGTGCAACTTGGCACCCTTGACGACGTGCCTGTCGCGCTGCTTGCCCGACACGGCATCGGGCATCGATTCAACCCGACCAGCGTGCCATACAGAGCAAACATTGCCGCGTTGAAAATGGCCCACTGCACACATCTTGTTTGCTCAGGGGCCACAGGCTCACTGCGAGAGACCATCGAGCCAGGCAGCATTGTGCTGTGCAACCAATTCATCGATCGCACCGTGCACCGTCCACGAACCTTCTTTGAAGATGCCGCTGTACATGTCGAATGTGCCGACCCATGTTGCCCTGTCATGCATCGATGGTTGCTCGATGCCGCTAAACGTCTCCCTGCCTTGACGGTGCATCCCACTGGCACCTATGTCTGCATGGAGGGACCAGCATTTTCGACCCGAGCTGAGTCACATATGCACCGAGCATTGGGCGGCGACCTCATTGGTATGACTGCGATGCCCGAAGCACGCCTTGCGCGCGAAGCGGAATTGGCCTATGCATTGGTTGCGATGCCAACTGACTTTGACTGCTGGCGTCCAAGTGAACGTAACGATGGTGTACTCTCAAGTGTGGCAGCCAATCTTCGCAAAGCAACAGAAGCAGCTGTGTCACTCATTCGCGAGGCACTGCGCGACACCGCCGTATTGTGCAGTGCCCAAAGCCCAGCACACCGTGCCCTAGATGGTGCAATCTGGACATCTCAAGATGCAATCGGACCTATGACAAGGCGGTGGTTGGCCCAATGCCGTCCACCGGATGAGCCCAGTACATGACCACCGCTCAGTGAGCGACGGCGGCGGCAAGTTGCTCAAGCTCTTCGATCGACAACGTCTCTGCACGACGTGCCGCATCGATGCCAAGCGACTCGACCACTGCCCGATCGAGCGTGCTCCCGAGCTGCTTACGTCGATTACTGAACAATTGCGTGACGAATCTCGCGAATGCTTCTGCATCCGCACACGTGGGCCGATGTGGCTCAATGGACACCATTGCGCTGGTCACTCCTGGCTGGGGCCAGAAGCACCCCGGTCGAAGCACAGCCAATCGTCGCACTGTGCTCGTGCGTCGAATGTGAATGGACAATGGCCCCCACGCTTTGACACCGGGCTCCGCGGTCAACCGATCTGCGACTTCTTTTTGAATTGTCACGTACTGCCCAATGCATGTTGACCAATGCATCGCCAGTGTGGCCATCACACTACTTGCCACGTCATAGGGCAAATTCGAAATCAAACGAAATGGCCGATCCCCAATGGCCTCAGACACTGCTTTAGACAACACCCTGTTGGGGCCAAGGCAGTCGCCTTCAATCATCGTGATGCCACTGCCCAACCTATCTCGCACCAAACTCGCCAAGTCACGATCGAGTTCGCACGCCACCACCTCGACGCCGCGTTCTACAAGAGCTTCGGTGAGCACGCCGGTACCTGGCCCAACTTCAAGTACAAGATCTCCAGGACCCGCCCCGCTGGCATCGAGCAGCAAGTCGACCTTTGCATTGTCGATCAAAAAATTCTGCCCAAATCGATGCCGTGGCCGAAGCCCGCGCGATGCAAGCAACGCCTTAATCTCAGATGCGCTCTGGGTCACAGCCTCACCGACGAGCGCTTCACGCCCTCACGCCTTGCCCATGTAATCGCCGGTCTCGGTACTGATCTTTACTCGCTGACCGATGTCAATAAACGGCGGCACGCGAACGCGAGCGCCAGTCTCAACCGTGGCTTCTTTAAGTTGATTCGTCGCGGTGGCACTCTTGGGCTGCGGTGCCGTGTCGGAAACTTCCAACTCTACTGTTGGCGGCAACTCAACACCAAGTACACGGCCGTCATAGACCATGACGAGGCACTCAAGGTTCTCAAGCAGCCACTGAGTTTGATCACCAAGCACTTCGCCATCGATTTCAGTCTGGTCAAATGAATCCTGATCCATGAAGACATAGGGTCCTTTGCCATGGCCAGAAGCGTCGTAGAGATATTGCATCGTGCGCCGGTCGATCGTGACATCCTCAAGTTTGTCGGAAGAGTTCAGCCGATTCGTCTTGATCGTGCCCGTGTCAACGTTCTTCATTCGCGCCTGCACATAGGCGGGTCCCTTGCCCGGCTTCACATGATCCGTACCGAGCACAATTTGCAATTTTCCCTCGTACATGAGGGCTTGTCCCCGCCTGACTTCGCCTGCTTTGATTGGCATGAATCGATCTCCTGAAGCCCTTAGCGGGCTGTCGCCTCGGCACGCGTCTCACGCAGCACCGTTACCTTGATTTCGCCGGGAAACGTCATTTCTTCTTCCACACGCGCTGCAATCCGCTCCGCGATGGCGAAGGCTTCATCGTCGGTGCACTCGCCCGAATCCACAATGACTCGAACCTCTCTACCCGCCTGCACAGCGTATGCCTCTTGGACACTGGCTTGCTCAGTGGCGAGTTCTTCCAACTGTCTAAGTCGCTGCACATACTGTTCCATAGACTCCCGCCTGGCCCCGGGGCGTGCCCCACTGAGCGCATCGGCAGCCATCACGATAGGCGTGTATGGCGATGTTGAAGGAATATCATTGTGATGTCCGCCAACGGCATTCAGAACAATTTCACTCTTTTCACCATTGCGCCGACAGAATTCCATCCCAATCGCTGGGTGCCCGCCCTCGACCTCATGGTCCATTGCTTTGCCAATGTCGTGCAGCAAACCACACCGGCGAGCAATGGCACCGTCCAACCCGAGACAATCGGCGATGACTTGGCTGAGACTCGCTACCTCGACGGAGTGCCGAAGGACGTTCTGTCCATAGGACGTCCGGAAGTGCAATTTGCCCAGCGCCTCGACGATGTTGGAGTTCAACCCACGAATCCGACACTCTGAAGTGACTTCTTCACCCTTGTCACGAATGCGCTCCTCCACTGAGGCCTTGACCGACTCGACGATCTCCTCGATTCGAGTTGGATGCACACGGCCATCATCCACCAGTCGCTGCAGCGACTCGCCCGCGATGACTCGGCGAATTGGATCAAAGCACGACACGGAAATGATCCCAGGCGTGTCATCGACCAAGATGTCCGCGCCGGTTGCTCGCTCGATAGCACGAATGTTCCTTCCTTCGCGTCCGATGACCCTACCCTTCATGTCCTCAGATTGGATCTTGACCGAACGAACTGTGCCTTCAGCAACATGCTCACCTGCAAATCGCTGGATGGCTTGAAGTGTGATCTCGCGACTCTCCCGGCGGGCATCTGACTGTGCCTGTTCAACAATAGACCGCCGAAGCGTCGTTGCCTGTTCCTGAGCGTCTTCTTGTACACGAGCGAGAAGCTGATCTCGTGCATCTTCAACCGACAGTGTTGCCACACGCTCCAACTCCGTGGTAATCTCAAGATCACGAACGGCAAGCTCCTGAGCTCGTGCATCAAGCGATGACGCAACCTGGGCAACCTCTTCGCGGCGTTGATCCACGGCTCGTTCACGATCGCCAATGCGATCGGACTTCTGATCAAGTGCATCCTCGCGACGCTGCAATCGATCGAGATCCTTTTTAAGATCACTGCGTGACTCAGCGAGTTCACGCTCAATGCGTTGACGATGTTCCCCAGCAGACCGTTGTCCATCCAATTCTGCTTGCTTGGAAAATGCGTTGGCTTCTGCTCGAGCTTGCTCACGCACGGCATCAGCTTGAGCCTTGGCCTTATCCACGCTGCTGCGTAGTAGGAATCGCAAAACGAAAACGCCCAGTGCACTGCCAAGCAAAACACCAGCGAGCGCGGCGAACGCAATGGTCCACCCGTCGGCCGCGGCCAAGAAGGTTGCCTCGCTCATCTGGATATGCATGCCCAATAGCACCGGCATCGCCTCCAAGCGACCGATCATGCAGGACTCTGAAGCCTGCACGACACACCACATCGGGTGCGCCAAGGACACGACCGCGGCCAATGCCGCGGCTGGGCGGTTCCGCACGCGTTGAGGCCATGCAGTGCATGTCCGTTGCGAGGAATCGCCTAGACCCCCGCCAACAGATTGGACCATTGGCGGGCCCCCCGATCCTGAGTTGTTTGCAAAGTGGCAACGAAGGCGTTGACTCTGCCATACGAACGTAGGAATGCGTCCTCTTGAGCGGCCGATGCCGATTCGGAGGGCCGAGGGTCACCTTTGCCTATGCAGGTGAAGCCACGGCTGCTGTGGTCGGCCCCGTGTCCCGGGGTCGGTCGTGATTATTACGGGCAAGATTCGAAACCACTGTGGCTCGGACTTCAAGACCCATACACGTCAGAGCGTACTATCGCCGCATGCCCCCACAGGGTCAAGGAACCATTGCAGCTTCCTTTGCCAGATCAGACTCCCAATGCCCCCTTGGCCCCCACGCACATGCTCCTAGGACGCCCCAACCCGGTTTTAGAACGATGCTTACGGGTATCTGGCCGTCAACGCGCTGGCCAATTGATGCGACTGGCCTTTCTCGGGAGCATGCTCGGGGTTGTCGTTGTGGGCTTGGTGCTCGTTCCGGGTCTGTCGGGCGAAGTTGACCCACGCTCCTTGGCTGCCAGCGGGGGTCGACTGCTGGATTTGGTGGCAACACTTCAGGTGGCAGCTGCCTGTATTTTCACACCATTGGCAATGGCTGCAGCGTTGCAACGGGATGCAGACCCGGTTGCATGGGATGTCCAGCGCACAACGCCTCTACCCCCATGGCGAGCCGTTTCAGGCCTGCTTGCCGGACGGCTGATACCGGTCCTTGTGCTCGTGCTTGCCTCACTTCCGGGCCTGATGTTGCTTCGACTTGTCGGAGGCGTTCCGCTGCAAGCAGTGCTTTCATCCACAGCCATTGCCGCCGCCGTGGCATGCATCAGCGCTGCTGTAGCTATCGGGTTTGCCTCGGCACGACTGGGCGCGAGGCCATCAATCATTGCGTACCTTGTCGTCGTGGCGGTTGTGCTTGGAGCAACCTGGGGATTGGATGCCGCACTCGCGCCACCCGTAGATGCTTCGGGCCGACAATCGCTTACGATCTTTACTTCATTAAACCCGTTTCTCGTACTCGAAGCGCAGTTGCGGCCTGGTGGCATTGCACCATCCGATGGGTGGTGGACCGGAGCTCCACTTCGAAGCTTCATGCTTGTAAGCATGTGTGTCTTTGCGATGTGTTGGCTGACCGCATTGCTGCTGTCCAATCGGGATGGACACATGCGTGTGCGGCCAACCGGTGCAACTCGAGCGCCACGCCCTATCGGCAGGCATCCCATCGCCTGGCGTGAATCAAGTGGCCGACCCTATGCAGCCCTCAGCGACACCATCAGGTGGGTGCTTAGTGTGATGATTCTTGGATGCGGCCTCGCGCTGACGTTTACAGCGGAACATGACACCACTGCACGAGCATTACTCTCGACAATGCTCACTACAACTTCCGGTGGCCTGCTAGCCATCGGCGTGCTATTGGCGTCATCAGCCATTGCACGAGAGCGAGATGACCGCACGCTTGACCTCTTGCTGACAACACCATTGAAGCCAGCTCACTACCTTCGCGGAAAATTGTTTGGGCTTGTGCGGCTCGTGTGGCCGCCAACTGCTGCAATCATGCTTGTGGCAGCAACCGCGTCGCTTGTCATGTGGGTGATTCCCGCTGACAACACGGCGGCGCCAACTTCGACAACCCTGCTGCCTGGTGGACTCGCCGCCTTTGCGATGAGTCTTCCTGGCGTGTTATGCCTGGGCATTACCATTGGGCTGAGTTGGTCTGTGCGTTCACGCCAATGGACGGTGGCCGCCGCTATCAGCCTGATAGTTAGTGGCATTGTGGTGATCGGCGTTGCAGGATTCGCAATGGGCACCTATGCAGACTTGTCTACACTTGGGCCAGTGCTCTTGGGATTGAACCCCTTGACATCTGCAGGGCCCGCACTCGATCCGACTGGTTGGTTTAGCTCAGTGGACGCACATGCCAATGTGGGCCTGCTGATCGGCGGCGCCGTGGGCGGCGTAGCCTGGCTCATCGCCGCTTGGGTCGTGCTCAAAACCACCTCACAGTCATTCACGCCAACCGTACGACGTTTGGCTGGATTGGATTAGCCCATGCTGGACATTAGGCCTACACCAGAATCATCGAAGGATGCTCAATGAGCGCCTTCAATGTCTGCAAGTAGGCCGCGGCGGTCGCTCCGTCGACAACTCGGTGATCGTTGCTCAAGGTCGCCTTCATCACCCAGCCGACAACCACCGCGTCATCGCGAACTACTGGCTGTTGCAGCGTGCCACCGACGGCCAGAATTGCGCTGTTGGGTGGATTGATGATCGCCGTAAAGTCGTCCACACCGAACATCCCAAGATTCGAAACCGTGAACGTTGACCCATCCATATCCTCTGGCGACAAGCCTCGGTCGCGAGCCTTGGCCGCAAGCGACCGAGTCTCGGCAGAAATACTCCGCAATGATTTTCGATCTGCATCATGGATGACCGGCACAACCAATCCGCCTCCACGCTCCGGTGGCAACGCCACGGCGACCCCGACATGCACACGGTTGTGATACACAATCGCATCGCCGTCCCACGATGCGTTCATGAGTGGATTGTCCGCCATCGCCAGCGCACACGCTCGCACCAATAAGTCGTTGACACTCAACTTCACTTCATAGTCAGCAAGGTCATCATTGAGCCGTGAACGGAACTCGACCATCGGATCCATGTCAAATGACATCGATACCTGATAATGCGGGATCTCTTGCTTGGACTGCACCAGCCGCCGTGCGATCGTCTGCCGCATGCCCGAGACAGGTTCGCGTCGATCATCCTGCTGCAATGCCAACTGCCCACTCGACACCGGTGTCGAAGGCACCGCATCTTGCGCCCTAGGCGTTGCAGCCTGCACCAAGGCCGCTGCATGCTCTTTGTCGTGTGACGTCGCCGAAGGTGGCACGGCCGCTTGCATTTCTTGCTGCATCGCAACTACTCCAAGAACATCCTTCTTGGTGATGCGGCCTGAGGGCCCAGTTCCTGTGAGCCCTGCCAAGTCGACTTCGTAGGATTCAGCAAGCCGACGAGCTACCGGCGTCACGCGCAATTCGGCGTGACGTGGCGATTGCTTGGGTGCTGCATCCACTACATCTGCTGGTGTAGGTTCGAACCGCTCAGCGGCAGGCTCAACAAACTCGAGTTCGTCGTCCGAGACAACTACAGTTGGTGTACCACCTGCGGCGCCATCGACATTGTCATCATCTTCAGCAAGCACCGCGCATATTGTGCCCACGTCAACGGCTTGCCCTTCCTGCACCATGATGCCAGCGACTACGCCATCATCGAACGCCTGCATTTCCATAGTGGCCTTGTCAGTCTCGACGTCCGCGAGCACGTCTCCTGCAGACACTTCATCACCCTCGGCAATATGCCACTTGATTATGGTGCCACGCTCCATCGTGTCGGACAGCCGTGGCATGGTGATCTCAATGGACATGGTGCGATTCCAAATGGCTCTCCCCTTTGCCGGGGTCAAGCGTTGTATGTACAGGCTCGGACCGCCTCACAGATCTTACGCGCATTGGGCAGCATTTCCTGTTCCAGATTGTGAGCATACGGCGCGGGCACATCATCGCTGTGTACACGATGCACGTGGTTGTCCAGTTCATCAAAGCACACACGATGCACCTCAGCGGCAACTTCGCTTCCAACACTGGCAAACGACCAACTCTGATCCACAACGACGCAGTAATTCGTCTTTCGAACCGACGCGACAATGGTGTCGATATCGAGCGGCTTGATGCTCCGGCCATCGATGACTTCGCACTCAATACCCTCATTCGCAAGCGACTCGGCGGCTTCCAAACAGAAGTGGACAGGCCGTCCGAAACTCACAATCGTGCAGTGGGCACCTTCTCGTCGAACAACCGCTTGCCCAATAGGTACTTCATATGACTCCTCGGGCACATCACCTTTGAGACTGAGCATGCGTTCCGATTCAAGACAGAACACGGGATTGTCATCACGAATCGCTGCTGTCAGGAGTCCCTTTGCGTCGTATGGCGTCGATGGAATGATCATCTTGAGGCCTGGAACGTTGGCGTACATCGACTCTACGCACCAAGAGTGCGTTGAACCGAGCTGCCCCCCTGCGCCATCATTGCCACGAAACACGATTGGCACGCCAAGTTGCCCGCCACTCATGTACAACATCTTTGGTGCGTTGTTCAGAATGGGATCGGCTGCAACAAGGCTAAACGACCAACTCATAAACTCCACGATTGGCCGAAGGCCCATCATCGCAGCACCAATTGCCATGCCGGAAAATCCACTCTCAGAAATCGGCGTGTCGATGATTCGCTTCTCGCCGAACTCTTCCAACATGCCACGAGACACCTTGTAGGCCCCGTCGTAGTGCGCGACTTCTTCACCGAGCAGGAAGACGCGTTTATCGCGGCGCATCTCCTCACTCATCGCCTCACGCAGCGCATCTCGAAATTCAATAGCGCGTGGCATCAAGAACGACCCCGGTCGCTGGATCGCCGTTGCATAAACTCCGGAAGCGAGGTCCCGGTGTATGGCCCCCACTGGTCGACGTACACATCGTGATACAGCTCAGCCTGGGTTGGTTCTGGCGAATCCTTGGCCCACTCAACGGCCCCCTTAATATCTGCCTTGACCGACTTTGCAAGAACCTTGAGGTCGTCCTTTGAAGCTGCCCCAGCTGACACCAACTGACGAGCGAGCCGGCCAATGGGGTCTTCCGCCTCCCAATGCTGTTCTTCATCGTGCGTGCGGTACTTACGTGGGTCGGACATTGAGTGCCCTTTGAACCGATAGCACTGCATGTCCACCAACGCCGGTCGACTCTCCGCTCGGCACTGATCAACAAGTGGCTTCATGGACCGCCAGACATTGAGCACATCCATGCCATCGATACAGCATGAAGCCATGTCGTACCCAATTGCCTTGTCTTTGAGGTGAGATGCCCCGGCGGTACCGCGGACGGTGGCCGTGCCCATGGAGTACCCGTTGTTCTCAATAATGAAGATGACGGGCAAGTTGAGAACAGTCGCGAGATTCAACGCTTCGTGGAACGCACCTTGATTGACCGCCCCATCGCCCAGAAAGCAAAGCGTGACCCGACTGTTGGATCGCTCTTGCACGACTTCGTCGTTGTACTTCGTTGCGAATGCCAAACCTGCCCCAAGAGGTGTCTGGGCCCCAACAATCCCATGGCCGCCATACATGTGATTGCTCACATCAAAGAAGTGCATGGACCCACCCTTGCCTTTGGCGCATCCCCCAATTCGACCGAATAGCTCAGCCATGCCGACCTTGGGGTCCATGCCTCGTGCCAACGCATGTCCGTGATCACGATAAGCCGTGACCATCGGGTCGCTGTGCTGCGTTGCCGCTACACACCCCACAACAACTGCTTCCTGCCCGTTGTAGACATGAAGAAAGCCACCGGCAAGCTTGTTTTGGTACGCCTGCATGGACCGCACTTCAAACTCGCGGATCAGCATCATGTCTCGCAACCACTGCACCAGCACGTCCGACGAAGGCGTCGCGTGCAATGGCAACGGAGGCTGCGGTTGGGCTGAGTTACCACCCATAGCATTCCCCGAAGGGGATGCGGAAGGGGTGGCCCGCTGTGGTTGGTCCGAAGATGGGAGTTGTGCCATGGTCATGGGTCTCTAGGGGCCTCCCGGAATCAACGATCCAGGACACAAGCCCCCAGTATAGCCGCTCAAGCGACTGCACCGGAAGCACCAAACGCTCGCAAACTGTTTCTCAACAACCTGCTAGCGAACGCGCAAGTCGATCGTACGGACCTTTGCAGGCTTGTTTTCACGCTCCCACGCCCGTTGATAGACAAACCGCAGGGTAACGCGCCCTGGGCTACGACCTGTGATCGACCACCACCGGCGACCAGGTGCACCTACGAGCCCAGAGTCGGTGCGAGTGAAGCCCTTGTCATGAACCGTCACGTGGTCTAACCCAGCGGACTGCGCCTCGTCTAGAGACCAGCTAAATCCAGTGCTGGGCGTGGAGACCATCGCAACGGATGTCGATCCCCCCACGGAAATGGATCGAGTGTCTTGGGTGCCTCGCGGTGGAATAATCGTTTGGGTTGAGCCAGATGGACTGCAACCTGCCAAAGCAAAGGCCACAACACAGTTCCACAGCAATGGGCATCTCCACATTGTCGGGTACATCCTTTGATACCTCACATTCAGCGGGCTTTATGCGCCGCTTGGCCCGAACTCGCCTTCCAGCGGGCTGACTGCCCCCACCAGGGGCGTGAATCATGGTTCCGATGAGGCCTCAACGCAGGTGGCAGGACTCGAACCTGCAACCTTCGGTTTCGTAGACCGATGCTCTATCCAATTGAGCTACACCTGCTGCGGTAGGCGGGGGAGAATACCCGATTCGACCATTCGCTGCCCCTGAGTGCCCCTGCTGGGCAGAAGCCGCCACGCTGGGCCATTGGGGGCTTGACGGCAGGCCCGCGATGGCCGATACTGCTCGGTTCCTCAGGCCGCATTGGGCCTGAAGCAGGAGACGCATTCGTGCCAAACAAGGAATCCGCAAAAAAGCGCATTCGCCAAGACGTCAAGCGCAAAGCCCGCAATCGCTGGCGTAAGGGCACCGTGAAGGACGGCATCAAGTCGTTCCTCGATGCAATTGCACACAAGGATGTCCCCGCAGCCGAAGCCGCCTTCAAGGTTGTTCAGAAGCAACTTGACAAGGTGTCCACGACCAGCACGATGCACAAGAACAAGGCCGCCCGCAGTAAGTCACGGCTTTCACGACGACTGCGCGACCTCAAGGCCGCCGGCTGACCTAGCTGAGCCCGGGCGCCGCTGTTCAAATCTACCCCGAATAGGCGACACTCTACGACGTGATGTCAACACGTCTCCCTACGCCCGTTGCTGAGGCCAACGCTCAGCCTGCCCTTGGTGCAGATTATTTTCAGCGCAGCAGGCTTCCATTACCCACGCTGCTGGTGTTGTTACCGGTCATTGCCCTTGTCGAATTCGGCTTTGGCCTTGCCCCGGACAGTGCCGCAACACGCGTGCTTGCAACTGTCCAACTTCGCGATCTGCTTCAAGCATTCACCTTGTCGCCTGCGGTTGTGGTGCATGGGCTGGGCGTCATCGTCGTACTGGTCTTGCTGACATGGCATGTTCTTGATGGTGATCGATGGCGCGTGCGACTTATGGATCTGCCCGTCATGCTGTTTGAAGGGTGTATTGCATCCGTCCCCTTACTTGTCGCAGCAGCGGCCCTACTAAGTCGCCACGCCATGCCACTTGGCGCAGCAACGGGCGATCACACCACTCTCGAAGCGGTACTCATTGCAGCCACGGCGGCCTTGTCAGAAGAGTTCATCTTTCGTATGTGTGGTATCGCCCTGCTACACCTTGTGCTCGTGGACCTCTTGCGAATCAAGCACGCCGCGGGGATGACCATTGCAGTCATCCTTACGGCGGTTGCCTTCACGATGTACCACGACCCAAGCACGCTCGCCCCTACGGCCGTCACGTTCTACGCCGTCTCAGGCCTGTACCTTGGCGGACTCTTTGCAATGCGAGGCCTCGCCCCAGCTGTGCTCGCTCACGCTGTGTACAACATCGTCGCCCTGGTGTAACTCTAGGGGCCAACCGTCAAATCGAGACCGCTGCCTGCGTCTCAACAGAGGCATACATGGCATCAAGCACACGTTGAATCTGCCGGCCTTCACCGCCGGTTGGACCTTCTGGCCGCCTCGCTTGACATGATCGAGCAAAGCACTCATGTTCACGCTTGAACGCAGTGCCCCACCCTTCGCCCTCCTCCACTGGCATTTTCGCATTGGCCATTTCGCCCCCAAGTTCGGTGCCCACGAGCACGTGGTCGCCCCAGATGTCAAAGTGCATCGCGCCCTTTGTACCCAGCAGTGTGACGCCATCACCAATAGTGCCATCGGGCAGGTGCGATGCCCAACTTGCTTCAATAGTGACGCCAACACCATCAGCGCACCTGAGCATGGAGGACGCACCATCCTCAACATCAAAGGCGCCCTCCAGTTCAGGAGGCCCCGCCCACATATTCGTGAACTTGTACGCATCCGGTGGATTCCCAAACGTACTGGAGGTCATGGTGAACACCTGCTCAACCGTTGGACGGCCCATTAAGTGCAACACCAGGTCAGTCAGATGCGGGCCTAGGTCGATAAGCACACCACCGCCGGAGTCGACCTTAGTCGTAAACCACCGCCCCAAACCAGGAATGCCCCGGCGTCGAAGCATGACAGCCCGTGCTTGATAAATGTCGCCAAGCACCCCGTCGGCAATGACCTTTCTGGCCAACAGTGACGTCGCAGCGAATCTGCACACGAAACCGACTTGCAAAATAGCATCGCTTGATCCGTGCGCATCGAGGATTGCAGCACACTGCGACTCGTTGAGCGCCATTGGTTTTTCAAGCAGCACATCTTTGCCCGCCTGCAGCGCCTGAATTGCCAAAGGCATGTGCAGGCCATTAGGAACTGCAACTACGACACGTGAAATATCGCTGCGATCAAGCAATTCCTCGACAGAGCCCACTGCGTCAGCGGACCAAGGCTCCGCCGCTTCACGAGCCTTGTCTAGGTCGACATCGCAATACGCAACAGCCGGACACCCGGCATCTGCAGCCCCCTGTCCGTGAACACGGCCGATTCCCCCTGCGCCAATAATCCCCAAACCGTCTGCCATGACTCGTGCTCCTATCCTGCTACAGACCTCGATTCAAGCCGAGGACGATGCGCCAAGACGTACACCCTACACAGGCCACCATCACACTGTCATAGACCTCTCTTGGTAGGCGTACTTGACACCTCGGGCGACAAGCCCATCGAACAGATGCTCAGGCAGACCCGGCACATCAGCCAGTGCCTCGGGCGGGTGGACCCCAGGCCGTTCCACGAATCCCGACTCGATAGCGCGGGCCATGATCGTCGCAGGAAAGCCGGTGGTTCGAGCCATACTGAGAAAGCCCGTCGCCGGATCGTACTGGTCATACAAGTCCCACTGTACGTGCGTAGGGACGCCATCGATATCTCCCTCAGCTTCGACGCGCATGATGGTTAAGTCCGCCTCACCTGGCGCATAGGTCCACAGTGGAAACAATTTGGCGCAGGTCAAACTGCGGGGCGTGACCATCACGCCATCGACCTCAATGGGCGTCTCATCCAACAAGCCACTCTCTCGCAGCAGCATGATGGCATCGCGATAGCCAGGATATCGAAGTGTCTGTTCTGTCATATCGGGCACATCTAACGTATCGGCAAGGCTTCGAAGACCGTCCGTGTTGAACGCCTCAAGTTCACCCACATGCGGATACACAATGTTGATGGGCTCACTCAGCGCATCTCGCACAACAATTGCTCCATCTCGCACGAGTCGAGCCGGTCGCAGGTACTCCTCAATCACGTCATAGGGGCTAAAGGGCGCCTTGTAGGCCCATGGCCCCGATCGATCTACTGGCAATCCACCAACCCGAATAGTGATAGACCGACACGGTTCCAGTCGTCTCGCTGCAATGCCCGCAAGAAGATTGCTCATGCCTGGAGCGACACCACAATCGACAATTGCCGTGACACCATGTTCAAGGGCCAGTGCGTGATGGACTCGAGCATCCTCCGCCATGAATGAGATGTCACAGTACGAACGACCCGATCGAATCACGGTGTCGAGCGTTTGCAGACCCAAATGACTGGGCAACGCCCCCACCACGAGCTCATGCTCAGCGCACAACGATGCAATGGCCTTGGCGTCACTGCAGTCTGCTTCGCGGGCTGTGAGTTGGACCCCTGCCTTGGCTCCAGCACGTCCCGCAGCAGCCAATCGATGGGGGTCTATGTCGACCACCGTGACCTGCCGATGGGCATCGCCAGCCAAGTCCAAAGCAA
>JABAAC010000021.1 GCA_014238965.1 Phycisphaerales bacterium
ATCTTCTGATGCAGGCCGCGGGCACCTCTGGCGTGCGCATCTATCTGTTCGAGGATGGCATGGTGGCTACTGACATGGAACTCGCGGCCCCCGAAGAAGGTTGGAATCTCATTGCGGTACACGACCTCGACGGCGTTGTGGGCGACGAGCTTCTCTGGTGTGATCCATGGAGCCAGCAGGCGGTCGTGTGGTACATCGATCCGACAGTGCCAGATTTGATCGGGCCTGGAAGTGGCGAATTAATCCAGCCGGGTTTGGGAAATCGGTATCAGGTTTGTGCGGTGCTTGACTCTGCAACAGGCGGTGCAAGGCTTGTTTGGCTGAACACCAAGGAAGATCTTTGGGCAACGGCTCAGCTTACCGAGGGCGATGCCAGAAGTGTCTCTGAGATGGATTGGTTCGCATCATCCACCGGTGCGTTATGGATGCCCAGCGATGACTCGCAAGTCATGGCAAGAGGTGATTTTGACGGCGATGGTGTCGATGACGATCTCATCATCGGTCGCACTGATGGACGCCAAGAAGGCATGCTCCAGATTTGGCGAACGGAAGATGGTGCAATTGAGTCCGACAACATTGTCACATGGCAAGGCAAGACCATGGTTACGTCATTGAGCCCTATCGGCCGACTCTCTCGCAACGACAATCTTGACTCGACAATTGCTCTTGGGTGGGGGCCCAAGGTGTTGCTGTACCACCTGCCATCGCGTAGTGAGGTGAGCACGATTCCCCAAGACGGCTTAATCGACTTGGTGGTACCAGCCGCAGATCTTGCCCAGTTGGATGGACTTGAAGATGTTGTCATCAGCGCCGCGATCGACGACTTTGTGGATGCCGCCGGTGATATTGAAGGCGGCTCTGACTATCTTGCAAGTCAGCACGTTCGCTCAACATTGCTTGCGGGGCTTCCGATTGATATTCAAGTTGAGGCGAATCAAGCGTTGAGCGATGTCTTTGGTGATCGAAGCTCTGGCATCACGTCGACGGGCACGGCAATTACGACCGGCTATGTGCTTGAAGCCGACGGGACGATCACGTTCAGGATGCCAGGGGTATTAAATCAGTACCACGACTACCTGCTTGCACCGAGTAGTTTCACCTTCGGTGGTCCAGATGGCACTGCGAATTCTGGCGGAGGCTCGAGCGGTAGTTCCAGCAATAGTTCAGGCAGCTCATCAGGGAGTTCCAGTGGCTCTTCGGGCGGCTCGGGTGGGTCCGGGGGTGACTCTGGAAGCTCCGGCAGCGGCTTGCCTGACAATTTTGACCCCAATGACGAGTCCACGTGGCCCGATGGGGTTGACACATTCGATGAACTGCTGGAATACCTGACCAATCTTGAGGTCTGATTGATGACTAGTTTCAGGGCTCGTTAGCCTTGGCTGCGTCGATATCATGTTCTCTTTACCATCGCGATTGGCGGTGATTGGAGTGCCACTGATGTCCACTGATCATGATCCGATTCCGCTGCTTGACCTCAAGGCGCAGTACGCAACGCTTCGCGATGCGATTGAACCGCTGATGCACGATGTGGCTGACAGTCAGTGGTTCATCGGCGGCCCCAAGCTCGATGCCTTTGAAATCGCGATGGCTGAATATTGTGGTACTTCACATGCCGTTGGCTGCGCCAGTGGTTCCGATGCGCTGCTCGTGTCACTGATGGCACTTGGCATTTCTTCTGGCGATGAAGTCATTTGCCCGTCGTACACATTCTTCGCAACAGCCGGTGCGATTTGGCGGTTGGGCGCCAAGCCGGTGTGGGTAGACATCGATCCTGTTACCTATCAATGTGATGTTGCGGGCATTGATGCCGCAGCATCGCAGTGCAAACGATTGAAGGCCATTCTTCCAGTGCACTTGTTTGGTCAAGCATCGGACATGGAAGGGATCGAAGCGACCGCTGTGAAGTATGACGTGCCCATCATTGAAGATGCCGCTCAGGCCATTGGATGTCGGGACGCTTCAGGCCGAATGGTTGGCAGCATTGGCGCGACAGGGTGCTTTAGTTTCTTTCCAAGCAAAAACCTCGGTGGGTTTGGCGATGGCGGACTGATCACGACACATTGCAGCGATCTTGCAGCTCGCATGAGGCGTCTTCGCAACCACGGCATGGAGCCCAAGTACATACATCACGAGGTTGGCCTGAACTCAAGGCTCGATGCCATGCAGGCGGCGGTTCTGCATGCGAAGTTGCCATACCTTGATGGTTGGGCAGCTGCGCGGCAACGCAACGCCAATGATTACGACAATATGTTCGGTGATGCGGGTGCCGGTGATACACATGGTGGTCTTGGAGATTTTGATCTGCCGCTACTTCGTCCAGCGAGACCAACATCGAGTGCTGCCAACCACATCTTCAACCAATATTGCATTCGAGTGCCTGCGGCAATCCGCGAGGATCTTCGGGCACATCTTGTGGAGCAGAAGATCGGACACGAGGTGTACTACCCCGTTCCATTGCATCTACAGCCCTGCTTTAAGTCGCTTGGTGGCGTAGAGGGTGACCTGCCACACAGCGAGGCTGCGGCGAATGAGAGCGTGGCACTGCCAATCTACGCTGAGTTGACGATGGAGCAGAAGTCTCGCGTGGCCGAAACGATTACCGCCTTTGTAAAGGCCAATAGCACCGCGGGTGTTTGAGTGAATCAGGTCTTGCCCAACTAACTCGGTCGACTATTGACCATCAAATGTCAATAGGTCGTACCACCCTCGGTCGTTGCGCACGAGTTGGTGCACGGCATCGCCAGGTTCATGGTCCAGCACCAATAACCAACCTTCGTCGCAAGCACGATCAAAGAACCACGTTTTCGTGCACTTGCTCTGGTATGGCTCCATGTCATAGCCGCAGCTCCACGCTGCGCCGAGATGATGCACCGTCGGCATAAGGTCGCCTGGGAAGCACAGCGTGCCATCGTCGGTGTCGATGAGTACTGCCTGCTGTCCCCAAGTGTGACCCGGGTCGGGCAAGATCCGAATGCCCAGCTCGATATCCGCCTCGCCTTGGACAAGCTTCAACTGTGGGGCAATCGGGTCAAGATGTGTGCGTAGATATGTGCCCGTCATGGTTGATCGATTTGCATTGGCGTCATCCCACTCTTGTTGCTGCACAACCACATCAGCATTTGGAAATGATGGCACCACTTGACCATCTACCAATCGAGTCAATCCACCAGCATGATCAAAGTGCAGATGCGTGACAATGACTCGATCAATTGACTCAGGCGCAACATCGACCTCTGCTATCGCATCAAGTACGCATCGATGTTCGATGCCGTAGATCGATCGCTCTTTGTCAGTCCACTTATCGCCACAGCCTGTTTCGACCAACACTCGACGACCATTGTGCTCCAGAAGGAGACAATTTGTTTGAAGCGAAATTCGATTTCGCTCATCGGGCTCGACGAGCTTGGACCACAACGATTTTGGCACCACCCCAAACATGCCACCGCCATCGAGCCGCATGAGGCCCGCACGAAGTAGTGTCCAGTTCCACGTAGTCATCAAATCAAACGTCAGGGAGCAGTTTGTCGGGTGATTCAAGGAGACCAACGACCGTTCGAAGGAAGCGGGCCCCTTCGGCGCCATCGACCACCCTGTGATCGCACGACATACTCAGTGGCAATACAAGCCCTGCATAGAAAGCCCCACCCTTTGTCAGTACCTGCTCTTTTGCGCGGCCCACCGCAAGAATCGCAACCTCGGGATAGTTGATGATGGGCGTGGCAAACATGCCGCCATAACTGCCAACGTTTGAAATCGTGAAGGTTCCACCGGTGAGTTGGGAACGGTCAATTGATCGGTCTCGGCAGCCCTTGGCGACCTCACTCACGGCATCGCTCAATTGCACAACGCTCAGTTGGTCGGCATTGCCAATGACTGGCACCATGAGCCCGTGCTCGGTATCGACTGCGCAGCCAAGGTTGACCACACTTCGCACCAGAATCTCGTCAACGAAATCATCGACAGTGGCATTGACCGTTGGGTGCTGGCGAAGTGCGGTGCACACAGCGCTCATGACAAATGGGAGCAGGCTCAATTTTCGACCAAGTAGTTGCTCAAGTCCTTTTCGTTTTCGATCGATGGCAGTCACATCGGCTTCATCAACCACCGTGAAGTGCACCGTTGTTCGAACACTGTGCAAGAGTGACTCAGCAATCTTTCGTCGAACGCCTCGGAAAGGAATTCGCTCAGCAACACCTTCAATGGGCTCGGCAACGCGAGTCACCAGAGGCATATCCACTTCTTGGCTGGGGGATGTCGATGAAACTGCATGGGTGTCCGACTTGGCTGTCGCAGGAAGAGTTGTTTCTACGGGTGCATTGCGTTGGTTCGCAACTGCGGGGCGAACTGCTCGAGGGGCCACAGGATGAGCTGCAGGTCGTGGCGAGTCAGATGATGAGGCAGAGGCAGCGAAACGTTCAATATCTGATGCCGTAACACGTCCGCCTCGGCCAGATCCTGACACGCGGTTGATGTTGACATTGAGGTCACGTGCAATGCGTCGAACGGCAGGTGTTGCTTGTGCCCGATTGTCCGAGGGGGCCTCGGCGGCAGGGGCTGATTCACGCCTGAAGCTCGATGGGACTGACAACGTCGAATCAACAGACCCAACCACTGTGCCTGCATCTTCACATTCCACGGCAGTGGGCGGCTCATCAACGATGGCATCAATTTGCATGGGTGAATCGCTGCCACCAATGTCATAGGTCACCAAGATATTGCCAACCAGCAGGATCTCACCTTCCGCACCATTGAGTTCTTTAATGATGCCGGACCATGGGCTAGGTACCTCGACAAGCGCCTTGTCGGTTTCCATCTCAGCAAGCGTCTGATGCTCGTCGACCTTCTCGCCAGGCTGTACACGCCACTTGACGAGTTCGGCTTCGTGCACACCTTCGCCCAGGTCTGGCAGAATGAAGTGACTCTTATCGTCGGGTTGCTTGGTAGCCATGATCAGTTCCAGGTCAGTTTGCACACGAGCGGTCAATATGCGGCGAGTTCTTCAATTGCCTTCCCAACACGGTCAGCATCAGGAAGATAGTCAAGTTCAAGCTTGTAGTACGGCATGATGGTGTCAAATCCCGTGACACGCTGCACGGGAGCTTCTAGATGAAGGAAGCATTGTTCCATGACCCTCGCGGCAATCTCGGCACCAACGCCACAGGTCAATGGGGCTTCATGCACAATGACGCATCGGCCGGTCTTGCGAACCGATGCCATGATTGTGTCATAGTCGAGTGGGTTGATGGTCCGAAGATCGATGAGTTCGATGTCGCGACCACTGGATTCAATGGCATTCATGCATTGCACCATCGACGCGCCCCACGACACCATTGTCATTTCAGATCCTTCTCGCACAACCCGTGCTTCGCCAATTGGCACCGTGTATTCCTCCTCGGGAACTTCTTCACGAAAGGCTCGGTAGATGCGCTTGGGCTCGAAGAAGATCACAGGGTCTGGATCACGCAAGGCGCTCGTCAGCAATCCCTTGGCGTCATAAGGCGTGCTGGGCATGACGACTTTGATGCCAGCGTTGTGTGAGTAAATGGTCTCAGGGCTGTCGCTATGTAATTCGGGAGCGTGGATACCCCCGCCAACGGGCACGCGAACGGTCAATGGGCAGGTCATTGCACCTCGCGTTCGTGTACGAATACGCGCTGCGTGCGTGCACAATTGGTCGTATGCCGGACCAAGGAAGCCCTCGAACTGAATCTCAGGTACTGGTCGAAGTCCGGCGATGGCCAGACCGATACTCGTGCCGATGATGCCCGACTCAGCGAGTGGGCTGTCCACAACACGGTCGCCACCAAAGGTCTCGTGCAGACCTTCCGTCACCCGGAAGACACCGCCATTGCGACCAACATCTTCGCCGAGAATGATGATGCGATCATCTCGCTCCATTTCCTGAGCAAGTGCGAGGTTGATCGCCTGAACAAGTGTGATATTGGCCATAGATCTATCTTCTCTCAGGCCTGCGGGGCCAAGGGGGCTTCAATTTGCAGTGGGTCCTGCCCGATGCTGCTCGTTCGCATGGTGTCACGTTGCGAACGCAGGTTGTCAGGCAGTTCTGCATACATGTGATTGAAGAAATCACCGCGGTCTGGCGGCTCGATCTCCTCCGCACGGGCGGTGATTTGAGCAACCTCATGCTCGACTTGCTCATTGATCGCGTTGTCGCGTGCGTCGTCCCAAATGCCCTTGCCGATCATGTACCGCTTGAGTCGGATCACAGGATCGCGGCCCTTCCATAGTTCAACTTCAGCCTCGTCACGGTATCGACGAGCATCATCCGCGGTTGTATGGTCACCAAGCCGGTAGGTCACTGCTTCGATAAATGTCGGCCGATTTTCGGTTCGCGCTCGCTCTGCAGCATCTTGTACAACTTTGACGACCGCGAATAGGTCATTGCCATCGCACTGAACACAGTGCATGCCGTAGGCAAGTCCTCGCTGTGCGATGGTTGGTGCGGAGCACTGAAGTTTGGTCGGCACGGAAATCGCCCAAGAGTTGTTCTGGCACATAAAGACGACTGGAAGATCGAGGTTGGCCGAAAAGTTCATCGCCTCGTGGAAGTCACCTTCGCTCGTTGCGCCATCGCCAAAGAACGTGCATGCGATGCCACCATCGCCGCGGTATTTGGAAGCCCACGCTAGTCCTGTGGCATGAAGCATCTGTGTGCCAATTGGAATGGCGATGGGGGTGATGCGCAAACTAGGGTCGATGGCGTTTCCGCGTTCGTCGCCCATCCAATGCAGCAAGATCATCTCTGGCGGAAGCCCACGCCAGAACAGCCCAGCGTTCTCGCGATAGCACGGAACAAGCCAGTCCTTGTTCGTCAGCGCATACGCTGCACCTAGTGAGGGGCACTCTTGGCCTCGATTTTCAGGATAGGTACCCATTCGTCCAGACCGCTGCAACTTGAACGCAATCGCGTCAAACTGCCGGCACATGCGAATGTGTCGATACAAGGCGACGAGATCATCGTCCGGGATCAGGCCATCACCGAGGGAGGCATCGAAATTTGCGTGTTCATCGAGAATCGAGACACGTTGGATGGTCGTGTTGAAGACCGACTCAACCGGCATGACAGCTCTCCTGCAAGGGATCACCCGCAGCAATGCGGGATTTGGCAAGTGCAACGGCAGATTCGTATGTGGAGCCACCGGCTGCGTCATTGAGAATGCGAGCGGTGGTGCCTTCGATGGCATCGTTGCGTTCAAGTAGTGAGGACTCACTGAATCCAAGATAGATGCCTGAAAGGTGAATGACACCCCCGGCGTTCACAACGAAATCAGGGCCATACACAACACCTTGTGCAGCAAGTGTTGCTGCATCTCGATCAGGATCGACAAGGATGTTGTTTGCGGCACCGCAGACAATGTCTGTTTGCAGGGCATCGATCTCGGCAGGGCCAAGGACTGCGCCCAAAGCGCATGGGGCAAGCACATCGCACTCGGCTCGCAAAATGTCATCTGTGCAGCATGGTGTCGCGCCGAATCGGCGAACAGCCTCTTGTACAGAGGCATCATTAATGTCCGCAACAATCAATTCGGCTCCGGCCTCATGCAGCAGCTGGGCAAGCACCATGCCAACATGGCCCATGCCCTGAATGGCCACACGCAGTCCACCAAAGCCCTCGCCGCGGCCAGCATAAGCAAGGCAGGCTTTCATGCCGTTGAACGTTCCCTTGGCCGTCCAAGGAGATGGATCACCACCATTGCAAATGGCCTCCCCTCCTTTTACGTGGGGGGTTTCTTGGGCCATCCAGTCGACGTACTGAATACTCGTGCCAACATCTTCAGCGCCAATGTATGCACCATTAAGGCTGTGGATAAAACGACCCATTGCACAGGCTTCCGTCTCGGTGGCCGCCCAATTTGGCTCAGGAAGAAGAACCACGCTCTTTGCTCCGCCCATAGGCAGGCCTGCGCAGGCCGATTTGTAACTCATGCCTTGCGAAAGGCGGAGGACATCCACAAGCCCATCGTGCTCAGTGGCGTAGTGCCAGCGACGTGTACCGCCAAGGGCATTACCAAGCCTAGTGCTATGAACAGCGATGATTGCCTTCAAGCCGGATTCTGCATCCTGATGGAAGCAGACGCGCTCATGGTCCATTGCTGTCATGGTTTCAAGGAGATTGATCATGCTTGGTGCGCCGCCTCAAACAGTTCGTGAAATTCAGGTGCGAGTGAGCCGCTCCCAAACTGCTGAATCGTTTCGGTGTCGATGGCTCGACCATTTCCAAATGCAGACGTGTCGGGTGTCTTCTCAGGAATGAAGTAATCTTTGTGTGGCATATCGGTTGCCTGGGACCGCACTGCATCTGCGGCAAGTCGCATCGTTGCGTCGGTGTTGTGTCGCAATTCAGCAAGGCTTTCAGTCACGTTTGATTCAGCAAGTGCAACGATGTGATCAACCAAGGCTTTGTCATGTGCTAGTTGTTCACCCTCGAGGCCATTCCGAAGATCGTGGTCTATTCGAGAAATACAGCAACACGCACCGTGAATCCAAATGCACGCGGCGCTTAAGCGTCGCTGCACCATTTGGTTGGTAATGAGATCCTCTTGGAATTCCTTGAATGAAGTCTTAATGCGATGGCTGAATTCCTGAACCAGTCCACCAATCGTGTCAGCATGGTGCTGAAGTGACGGGTGCATCCCTTTGAGCTTTGGTGCCGCACGGCGAATACCAAGGAATAACTCCAACGCAATCTTCAGTGCAGGGCCCATGTGTTTGAGTGGATTTGCCTTGACGCCCAGTAAGTACTCGCCAAGTTGTTTTGAACCGTAGGCGAAGACAAATGAATGCATGACTTCATTTGCGCCCTCGACGATGACGTTGATGCGCGAGTCACGCCAGAGTCGTTCAACAACGTGCTCGGTCATGTAACCTTCCCCGCCCATGATCTGCAAAGCGTGGTCGGTTGTTCGCCATCCCAGTTCAGAACAGAAGACTTTGCAGATCGCGGTCTCAAGCATAATGTCTTCATCGCCACGATCGACGATGCCTGTCGTCATGTAGAGCATTGAATCCATCGCGTAGACGTAGGCAGCCATGGTTGCGAGTTTGTCGCGAACCAAGTCAAATTCTCCGATGGCGCGGTCGAATTGGTGTCGCGTTTGGGCCCACATCAGAGCTTGCTTATAGGCTGCTCGGCCTGCGCCGACCATGCCCGCCGAAAGTGTGCATCGGCCGTAATTCAGGCAAGTCAAGGCGACAACGAGTCCGCGACCTTCCTTATGCAATAAGTTAGCGGCCGGAATTTTGACATCGGTAAATCGAATACGAGCTTGCCACGTGCCACGAATTCCGCACTTGCTTCGGTTGCGGCTGAAGATCTCGATACCGTCCATGTCGGGCGTTGCAATGAGCGCCGTTATTTTGTCCTTCGCCTTGCCGGTCTTAGGGTCAATTAAGGCCTGCTTGCACATCACCGTGAACATGCCGGAAAACGCACCACTCGTCGCCCACTTCTTCTCACCGTTAATGGTGTAATAGGTGCCGCACTCCGACAATTCACAACGTGTTTCTTGTCCACCAGCATCGCAGCCAACATTGGGTTCGCTTAGACAGAACGCACTCATGGTGTTTGAGGAGATCTTTGGAAGCCAATGTTGCTTTTGTTCTTCGTTGCCGAAGAGCATGATTGCACCACAGCCAATGGACTGGTGGGCACTCACCATGACAGCCGTAGAGCCACAGGATTGACCGATTCGTTCAAGCACGCGGTTGTACGACGTAATACCGAATCCGCCACCGCCGTACTTCTGCGAGACAATCATGCCCATGACGCCTAGCTCGAACAAACGTTTGATGCACCAGAATGGGATCTCTTGATCTCGGTCGATGAGATTCGCCGGGTGCTCGTTGTCGAGGTAGTCGCCAAGTTCAGCGAGCATTTGATCACATCGGGCGGACTCCTCAGCGGAGACCTGTGGATATGGAAACATCAGATCGCTTCGGAAGTTGCCCCAGAAGAGATTCTTGACAAATCCCATCGTTTCGGGATCAGGCCCGAGCATCTCTTGGGCCTGCTCGATCTGTTTGCGATCTTTCGCAGAGACGTTTTTCAGATTGTCAGCGAGGTTGGTACTCATAACGTTGGGTTGATGCGGCAATCAGCCGCGATGTAGAAACTCCTCGATGCGGGCGCGAGTGTCAGTCGTGTTTCGAAGTGCGACAATGTGTTCACGTTCAGCTTGGAGTCCAGCTTCAAGACCGTTACGTAGTGATGTCTCAATGCAGTCAACGACAGCTGTGGCAGCTGCAGTGTCTAGTTTGCGTGCCTCACGACATGCCCCCTGGACCGCATCAGCATTGGCTTGCGTGACGTTTTTGGGCACACATGCATGCATTCCTGCACCATGGGTGCAAGCCGCTTCAAGCAGTTCATCGTTTGAGGCAACAGTGCAGTCAGCGAGTCCTTGGGGTATTGCGTTGCTCTTGAATAAACGGCCTGCAGCTGTAGCCTGAATGGCGATTGAGGGGTCAATGCGCCCGGCAAGCAATTGGGTGCCGCCCCATGCGGGGCACAGGCCCAAGCCAGCTTCAGGCAGCCCAATTGGGTATGGCTTGTCGTTTCGGCCGATGTGGGTTGCAACAATCGCATGACAGTGCAGTGCCAACTCAAGTCCACCGCCAAGTGCAGCGCCACCGATCGCCGCGACCACAGGTCGGGAGAATGCTGCCAATCGCCCAAAGATCCGCTGACCTTCGACCATGTAGTGGGTCAGGGCCGCGTCAGAGAGACCGTTGATTTCATTCAAGTCAGCGCCTGCGACAAACGACCGCTCCGTGTCCGAAGTCAACACAACCCATGCAGGGGGGTCTTTTTCAAGCGCGTCCATGGTTGCGTCGAGTCCGGCGAGGAGGTCTCTATCCATGACGACCACCGGTCGGGTTCCTGAGGGAAGCATTACGACAGCGCCGCCGTCTTCGCGACGATCGATCTGAAGCTGTGCCAATGCGGTGTCAGTCATCGATGGGGGGTCTCCGGCAGCCCGCTTATGGGATCCAAGCACCGCGGCGAAAGTCATGCAGCGTGACGACCTGAACAGGACTTGATCTGCCACGTTTCACCCGGAAACGCGTTGCGGTGACGCCGTTGGAAAGCCTGCACAGGCCCCAGCGACATGGCTGCCACTGGTGTTGCATTCTAGCCGATTCAGCCCCCAAAAGCCCTATTGAAACCCTGACCCGAACGTCCCCAATCAGTCCCCAAGAATCCGCCTCAATCGTGTCTGAGCCTCGATGGATCCAAGGACTTCAGCCGACAAATCAGCTGCTCGGCTGAGCGGTGCGTTGTCCAGCGAGCCATCCAGTTCATTGAGCCATTGTTTGGTTACAGCCATGGCGTGCTGGCCACCTTTGGCCAGTTCATGTGCCATTTCCAGAGCTGTGTCCATCAAGGCTTCACGTGCCACGACGCGGTCAATCATTCCACGCGAGTGGGCCTCATCACCAGTCATCGTGCCCCCTTGCAACAGCATGGCTCGTGCGGGGCCCGCGCCGACTTTTCGTATCAACCATGGCGCTACCACTGCGGGGCACACGCCAAGGTCAACCTCTGGATACCCCAGTCGCGCTTCGGGATGCGAGACCGCAAGGTCACAGACAACTGCCAAGCCACAACCTCCGCCAATAGCAGCGCCTTGAACTCGAGCAATTGTGGGCACAGGGAGTCGCCGAATACGTTGCATTGCACGCGCTAGCGCATGCAGCATGCTGCCCATTGCAGCGGGGTCATCTAACACACCATGCAGATCCATTCCGGCGCAAAATGACTTGCCTGTGCCGCCGAGGATCAACACTCGAATGGCTTCTTTTTCTATTGCATCAAGGGCGGTGTGCACCGCTTTGATCAGGTTGACCGAGATTGCATTGCGCTTCTCGGGTCGGTTTAAGTCAAGCGTTGCAATGCCGTCTTTGATCGACAGCGTGACAAGATCTAGTGCGGCATCGCTCATTGCACGCAGGATACCCAAGCACAGATCAGTCCGACAGCGTTGGAGCAGGCCAACCGAGGTTGTGGATTGCCTTCTAAGGCCAAGGTGTTCCCAGTAGCGAGCGTAGTGCTGCCCCGGGGTCGTCTGCCGAGAGCAACGACTCGCCGATGAGAAAGCGTGATACGCCGTGCCTGCGAAATCGATCGATATCCGCTCGTGACGAGATGCCTGATTCTGCCACCAGAATGTCGAGATGCTCGTCTACCAATTCCGTCATTCGCAGGCCGTGGGAGACGTCAGTCTTCATGGTCGTTAGGTTTCGATTATTGATCCCCAGAAGCATGTAGCCTGGGTGCGGAAAGCCCACGTGGCGGCGGATCATGAGCAGGTTTTCGACATCGTGAACTTCTACAAGTGCCGTTAGTTGCAGTTCCTGTGCAAGAATCAGCATGTCGACGAGTTGCCCTTCGGGCAGGGCTTCGGCGATGAGCAAAATGGCATCGGCACCGCCCGCGCGAGCCTCCCAAATCTGCCAGGGGTCCACCATGAAGTCCTTTTGCAGCACTGGCAGGCCCACGGCGTTACGAACAATTGCAAGATCGTCAAGAGAGCCGCCAAACCACCGATTGTCTGTCAGTACCGACAACGCGACAGCCCCGGCTTGTTCATACTGGAGCGCGATGGCAACAGGATCCATGCCTTCACGAATGACGCCAGCTGACGGACTTTGCCGTTTGAGCTCAGCGATGACGTTCACCCCACCGGGGCCCTGTCCCGTAGATACGGCTGCGAAGAAGTTTCGTGGTGCGCCACGCTCGGATACAACCTCTTGCAACGATTCCAACGGTCGCGAGGCGGCGCGCTCGGCGACATCGGCGCGGGTCGTATCGAGAATGTCGTTCAGCCTGATGGGCATGGGTGCGATCCTGTT
Organism: Phycisphaerales bacterium; assembly: GCA_014238965.1. GTDB lineage: Bacteria > Planctomycetota > Phycisphaerae > Phycisphaerales > SM1A02 > JABAAC01. The sequence continues at coordinate 12,874 of JABAAC010000021.1, forward strand.
TGCAGAAGGAAGCGTAGTCGCCGCAGAGGCTGCTGCGCCGCCACCACCCATAGAACCCTCGCTTTGGTGGCTCATTGCGGGCATTGGAACATTTGCCATCTTGCTCGGGTCTCGGTTGCACGTGCTTGGACGTGGTGTACGCCTTGGTTGGCGATTCACGGCTTCAGCAGGTCTTGCAGGGGCCTTGGCCATGCTGCTTGGCGGCTTGGTCGGTGGGATCATCGCCTCTGGGTTCACTAGTGGCAATGACTCCATACGAGATGCGGTACTCCTCATGGCGGGAGCGTGGATTGGGTGGGCCACCGTGACACTGCTGTTATTGATGTTCCGCGTTGTTCGCCCAACCCGGGGCGACACGGGTTCTCATCGGCGAGCCAGCTTGGCCGGCTCATGCGTTATGGGCGCCGTAGGCTTGGCGATTTTTTGGCCGCTGACTACAGCCGTAAACATGCTTGGTTCGATTGTGTACACCTGGTTCAACGGTTCGCCACCATCTGCACTCGCTCATGGCCTGTTGCACAAACTCGTTGATGCCGGGCCAACACCGTGGTCCTGGAGCTTGGTTGTATTGACAGCGGTGGTCCCGCCGCTGCTGGAAGAAGTGCTCTATCGAGGGCTGGTGCAAGAGAGCCTCCGCCGCTCGTCAATGGGCCGTGCTCGTGGGGCCTGGCGGGCGATCAGTACTACTTCAGTGCTTTTTGTAGTGATGCATCTGGGCTCCGTTGATGTGCATGCGCTGCCTGGGCTGTTCGTATTGTCATTGGGCTTTGGCTGGGCCTCTGCTCGGACCGGGCGACTTGCCGCGTCGATGACCATGCACATGCTGTTCAACGCCGGCAATTTGCTGTTGGCTGTGCCGTGGATCACCGGCTGACTACACTGCCTGCATGACCGCTATTCAGTCGCGCATTTTGACAGGTGATACACCCACGGGAAATCTGCACATCGGCCATTGGGTCGGTTCTGTGAAGCGCCGTGTTGAGTTGCAGTCAAAGCACGATTGCTATTTCCTGATTGCCAACATGCACGCCTTCACGACACGGGCAGACGACCCAGAGGCGATTCGTCATGACTGCATTGAAGTGGCCCGTGACGCCATGGCCATGGGCGTCGATCCTCAGCAAGCTGCCATATTCCTGCAGACCGAGGTCCCGGCGATTCTCGAACTGACCTATCTCTTTGCAATGCTGCTTCCCTACAACAGAGTGATGCGCAATCCGACACTGAAGGACGAGCTTGAGATCAAAGGGCTCAAGGACAATTACTCATTCGGCTTTCCTCTATATACCGTCGGGCAGTGTGCAGACATTCTCGCGTTCCGCGCCCACAGTGTGCCAGTAGGCGAAGATCAAGTGCCGCACTTGGAGCTGACCCGCGAAGTTTCACGTCGGTTCAACAAGATGTACTGCGGTGTACCAGACAAGGCGCCGGATGAAGAACATGAGTCTCTTGGTGGCGTCTTTCCAATTCCGGTTGCAGACGTCGGGCGCGTTGGTCGTTTGATCGGCACCGATGGCGTGAACAAGATGAGCAAGTCACTGGGCAATACGATTCATCTCACTGACACACCCAAGCAAGTGAAGAAGAAGATAGGTCGAATTTACACGGGCCACGACTCGCGGCAGCCAAACGACAAGGGCGAAGTTGATCCCGAAAAGAACCCACTTTTTCAGTATCTCGAGACGTTTGTTGAAGATGAGTCCACAGTGCAAGACATTCGCACGCGATACGCCGCAGGCGACAACATCGGTGATGGCGAAGTGAAAATGCTTGTCGCCGATGCAATCAACGAACTCCTTGACCCGATGCGTGAGCGTCGTGAAAAGTGGGCATCAGACGATGACGTGATGGATGTTCTGCTTGATGGTTCCCGCCGGGCCAATACCACGTGCGAAGAGACACTCACCATGGCGAAGGATGCTGCCAAGTTGCGTTTCTTCCCTCGTACGCTCACATTGGGCTGAAGTGCCCATGTGGCTTGAGTTTCCACGGCAAATCTGGATGCCGCACCGCGCCACGGTCGATGTGCCAGTGCATGGCCCCTTCAACGGACATTACAGCCGCCTTCGATGGCTTCTTCGGCTACCTGAAGGTTGAAGCAGGACTTTCATCAGCGACGTTGGAAGCCTATCGGCGGGATCTAGAGTTGTTGGCGGGCGATCTTTCTAAAGCCGGTCGCCATTCGTGTAACGATGTTGAACCAAGAGATCTGGCAGACCACCTGAGGAGTTTGCATCGCGATCGCGATTTGCAACCAGCGAGCGTTGCACGGCACTTGTCATCCATTCGCATGTTCTTCCGTTGGCTCGAGGCCAACGGTCGTATTAGCCAGAATCCCGCCGCGCCGCTGATTCCCCCAACACGATGGAAGCGCATTCCTGGGGTATTGTCGCCTGGAAAGATGCGCGTGTTGATTGAGTCGGTAACACCTGATTCTGGCCGGTTGTGGTTGCGGGATCGCGCTATGTTGGAGTTGATGTATGCCGCTGGCCTACGGGCATCCGAAGTCGGGGCACTCAAACGTGCTGGCTGGCGGCCAGATATTGCGGTATTGCTTGTCGATGGCAAGGGTGAGAAACAGCGGCTCGTTCCAGTGGGGAAGCCAGCTGTTAAAGCGGTTGAGCAGTATCTCCAAGAGCTCTATCCAACACTTCGGCGATTCAATGATGGCCGTGATGCAGGTGGCCTCTTGCTGTCACACACGGGCAGACCACTGACCCGTGTTGCGGTCTGGCAGATTGTGCGCAAGTATGCCGAGCACGCTGAACTTGGCGATGTGCACCCCCATATGCTCAGGCATTCATTCGCAACACACTTGTTGCAGGGGGGCGCAGACTTGCGCGTTGTACAAGAGTTGCTGGGGCACTCCAATATCAGCACGACGCAGGTCTATACGCACGTCGATAGCCGTCATTTGCGAGATGTGGTCATGAATTTCCTGCCACGGGAATCCAAGCGGACCGCCTAAGACAAGGCAGTCGGGGTTTAGTTGTCGCCTGCTTTTGCCCACTTTGCCCATACACTGAGCAATCATGATTTCCACGTTAGCTCTGATTCTGACAACGGTCGCTAGCGGCGCCGATCCTGCGACCATGACTGCAGATGGGCTGTTGCCTGTCGCCCGCCCAGACCATGTTCGGGCCTTTACCCAAGCGCTGCAGCTTAATCGCGATCAACTTGACACCGTATCACTGGTTATCGAGGACTATCAGTCATCAATGCGTGAGGCGCACGAGGCACTTGTTGCCAAAGCACAAGCGTCTCGCGACAAACTTGATGACGCCTTTTCCGGTCGTCGAAGACTGTCAATTGATGCAATTCGTACGCTTCGCAAAGACATTGAGTCAGCGCCGCGTAAGATGTGGCCTGAGCTGGATGATCGGTTCGAAGAGTTGCATGACACGCTCGCTATTGTGTCGGCGCTACCCACATCAGAGGTCGAGGCTGCATCGCGTACCTTTCGTCGGCAAGTGTTGCTGGATGCGATGCTCGACGACCAAACAGTGTTGTATGCGACCGAATCGCTCGATGTTGCGGTACTTGCTCAAGCTGCCAAGGAAGAAGAACTCGCAGGAGTTGATCCTACGGCATTGACGAGACTGATCGAGGCGTATCACCAAGTGCTGGACAGTCGGTTGCCGGCATTGTTCAAAGCCCGCCGAGAGGCTCGCGTTGCCGATGCGATTGCTGCAATTACCGAGGATGATGCAACGCGATTGTTGCTGATGAAAGCTTCTGCCAATCGGTGGCTTGAGCAAAGTGCCATGCATATACAGGTTGTGGAGGCAATTGCCGCACTTGCGAACGCTGCGGGTGGCGAGGGGGCTCGCGCTGCATGGTTGCAGCGATCACAACAGGCTCGATTTCCGGGACTTTACGACGACGACCGACTGCAGGTCATCAGCGAGTGGGTGTTGGCCAATGGGAGCAGTGTGCAGCGCGAAGCTGTGCCGGCGGCCTATGCCGCGTGGCTGGAGTCGGCTCGGCCCATCGCCATGAAAATGGCTGAGCTTCTGCGACAGGGATTTGAACAGGGCGTTGATTTGCAACATGACGCTGTCTCGCTGAATTCAAAGGCCATTGACCTGCGTCGATTGTGGCTGCAATCTAGCGGTGATCGACAGGTTCGATTGGAGACGGCTCGCGCAGCTATTGAGCGTCAGCTGACGGACGGGCAGCGTGCTGCGATTCGTCGTGTGATCATGGATCCACGGCGGCGGTGACGGGACTGCTTTCGCTGTAGTGCTCATCGAGTACCGCATGCCATTGCCCGGTGGACTCAGCCTGAATGAAGGCCTTGCGCACCGCGTCCCTATGAGGGTGATGTGCAGAAAACTTGATGCCGAATTTTCGCATCATCCGAGAGGCCTTTCGGTCACCGTGGATCGTCACAGAGAAGTCGAAGTGGGCCCTTAGTGCATCTCGCTGCTCAGCAATCGTTGGCTGACGAACGGCCTTGCCAGCCATAAGCTCACGAGCCTGTTGGAAAATCCAGGGATTGCCTATGCACCCGCGGGCAATGGCTACGCCTTGCAGCCCCGTGGCTTCAAGCATGAGGAAGATGTCATGCACTTGCCAAATGTCGCCGCTTCCGAAGATCACCTTATCGGAGTGTCGTTCAACGAGTTCACGAAGAAATGACCATCGCGAGGGGCCGACATACTTCTGTTCGACCGTTCGAGCGTGCACGGTGGCCCATGCATAGCCAATGTCATAGACGTGGTTGAAGATGCGTTCAAACGCAGCAGCCATGTCGGGTGTGTCATCGAAGGCCCGTCGCATTTTTACGGTGCAGGGAATCGTGTTGGGTACGGCTTGCCGAACTGCAGAAAGCACGGCAATGGCCTCATCTGGAACCTGCAAGAAGTGGCCCCCGCGATGCCGACGTCGTATTTTCTTCACCGGGCATGCGAGATTGACATCAATGACGTCGTAGCCCATCTCCACAAGCATCGCCGATCCACGTGCCATCTCATCGGGATCAGTACCCATGATCTGCCCGGCAATGGGGTGATCGTCAAGCCCCGCTGCTCGATTGGCATCGGGGTCACCCATGCCACATGTTTCAGCAAGTAGATCTGGATCTTCTTTACGGCGGCCCTTGCCACCAGAGAGCAATGTGCGGTCCAAGAGTGCCTCGGTCACGCAGTAGGGGCATCCATGGCGGCGGGCGACCAGTCGCATGGCGCCATCGGAGTACCCCGCGAGCCCCGCTTGAAAGAAGGGCGCGTCAAAGCCCGGCACAATGGCCTCAAGACGAGGGTCGACCCGCAGCCTTTGAGCGAAGGCTGCCGCTGCCTGGGCTTGGGACGCGTTACGTTCCTCTGGTTGTGCGTCAGCATTCATCCGTGCAGTGTCGCGGGAATCTGCCCCGCGTACAATCCTTGCATGCATGCTCTGTCGTTAATCATCGTCTCAGCCCTATCCCTGACGCTGCTTGGGGCCTGCAATTATCGCGGGTACGACGCAGCCTCGGCGGGCCCTGCTTATCGCTTTGATTTGCATACGACAAACACCGCTGATGTGCAGGTGTTCCGTGATGGCACCCACATCACACTTGTTAACGCCACGGCAACCACTTGGCCAGCGGCCCGCATCTGGGTGAATCAGCGATTCAGCAGATCAATTGACGGTCTTGATGCTGGCGAAACGATGTCGATTGGCCTCTTCTCATTCTGGGACGAAGACGGCGAGTCATTTCCCGCAGGCGGATTTTTGTCGTCCCGCCAGTCAATGCCGGTTCGGCTTGTTGAAATAGATTCAGGCGATGACACGCCGATGGTGGGTTTTATCACAATTGCCGCCACTGGCGAGAAGAAGTGATCCTCACACGTCGTCTCGAACCCACCGTTCAAATGTGAACGCCTGCGCATGGCGGGCATCAATCGGGTGCTCAATGCGTGACGTACACGACCAGCACGCATCAAGTTCGGGGAATGTCGTATCGCCGTCGATTGACGCGTGAATGCGCGTAAGTTCGATGACGTGTGCGTCATCCATGAATAGTCGATACACCTCGCCTCCGCCGATGATCATGACATCGCCATCACCGTGATCTGCTGCGCATGCAATCGCCGCGGCAGGTGAGTGAACGACATCCGCGCCAGTGGCGACGAACGCAGTGTTTTGCGTTAGCACAATATTCTGGCGACCTGGCAATGGCGTGCCACCTAGTTCATCCCATGTCCGGCGTCCCATGACCACAGCATGGCCAAGCGTGATCGACTTAAAGTGCTTCAGATCATCGGGCAGACGCCAGGGCATCGATCCGTCTCGGCCGATGACCCCATTTTCCGCGGCAGCGACAATAAGCACAATGCGGTGTGAGTTACCCATCGTGATTCAGACAGCAACCGGTGCTGGAATGCGTGGATGTGGGTCGTAGCCATCGACCACGATGTGCTCAAGTGTGAATTCGAAGATATCACTGACCGATGCATCAAGATGCAAAGTCGGCAGTGGCCGAGGATCGCGTGCGAGTTGTGTACGTACTTGTTCGATGTGGTTTTCGTAGATATGTGCATCACCGATGACGTGCACAAAGTCGCCAAGTTCAAGCCCTGTGACTTGTGCGATCATTGACGTGAGCAACGCGTAGGATGCAATGTTGAACGGCACACCGAGGAAGAGGTCGGCGCTGCGCTGATACAACTGGCAGGACAATTTGCTGTCGGCCACGTAGAACTGAAACAGCAGGTGGCACGGTGGCAATGCCATGCGGTCTAGTTCGCCAACATTCCAGGCTGAGACAATGAGACGTCGGCTATCCGGGTCAGTTTGAATGCCGTTGATGACTTGGGCAATTTGATCAATGACGTTGCCATCGGTTGCTTTCCATGATCGCCACTGCGACCCATAGACGGGCCCAAGTTCACCGTTTTCATCAGCCCATTCGTTCCAGATGGAGACGCCGTGGTCTTGTAGCCACTGCACATTGGTGTCGCCACGCAAGAACCACAACAACTCACCGACAACGCTCTTGAGATGAACTTTCTTCGTCGTGACTAAGGGAAAGCCATCCGCCAGATTGAAGCGCATCTGCCGGCCGAACACGCTACGAGTGCCCGTTCCAGTGCGGTCGTTGCGGAGTGTGCCCGTGTCGAGCACATCACGAAGCAGTTCAAGGTAGGTCTGCATGCGGGCTGATGATATCAGTGCGATGCAGCTACAAGTGATGCCGTTGCAGCGTGCTCAGGCGTATCGGCGATCGCGCGAGCTGGTCGGTCTTCGACGATGCGGCCGTGATCCATGACGGCGATGCGGTCGCATGTCCGCACAGCGACCGCTAGATCGTGTGTCACCATGACCATGGCCATATTTCGCTCCTGCTGCAAGTCCATCAATAGGTTCAGGATCTTTGCCTGAACCGACACATCCAGGGCGGATGTCGGTTCATCGCAGATGAGCAGACTCGGCTCCACCGACAGGGCTCGGGCAATAGCGATGCGCTGTTTTTGACCTCCAGAGAACTGGTGCGGCCATCGATTCGCGTCGTCTGGGCTGAGCCCAACGCTCAGCAGGAGTTGGGCTGTTCGCTCGACAAGCTCTGGGCCCTTGACGCCCCGGAGCACCTCAAGTGGTTCGCCTACGATGGTGCCTACTTGCATGCGACCATTGAGCGAGCCCCCGGGATCTTGAAAAATAGCCTGCATCCGCCGCCGGCATCCTTGCAGGGCATCTCCACGGAGGTCATGAATGGGCTGTCCATCGATGTGTACCGTGCCAGACACTGGCTGCTGCAGTGCGAGGATCGTGCGAGCCAACGTCGTTTTGCCACACCCCGATGCTCCGACAAGGGCAACGGTTTCACCGTGATCTACCTGAAGGTTCACACCATCGAGCACTCTGCCGGTCCTTGGTAGGTCAACGACAAGATTGGCAATCAGCAACGCTGGGCTTTGGGTTGCAGGTCCAATCATCGATTTGGATGCTTCGCCAGCGTTGCTGATCGAGTCGTCGTGCTGCCAGGATTCTGCCATCGCCACGTCTCTATGTCGATGGTTCCACCTGGTGGGATGCTGGAAATGGAACTGCTCAATTGCGCATGTGAGCGAATATCACGGCCGTTGATCTGCAAAATAATGTCACCAACGTGCAAGCCACAAGCTTGGGCGGGCGTATTAGCTTGGCAGATCGTCACCACGACGCCACCAGGTGGGGCGCTGAATTGTGAGAGAAACGACCAAAGTGTGTCTTCGTAATCAAGCAGTGCCTCGGCTTGTGGCCATGGATCAGGCAAGTTCACAGACTCCATTCGCTCATTTAACCCGTCGTAGCGAAGAATGGAAAGATCAACGGTGCCGTCTTCGTCCGCTTGCCAGGCATCACGAAGTTCCACTTCTTGCACGACGCGTTGGTCGCCACAGGCGAGAATCACATCACCTGATCGGAGCCCCTTGATTGCATCGGTTGCCACGACGATTCCCAATTTTGATCGGTCGCCGCCTCCGAGCAACCCAAGAGATCCAGAGGGTTGGGCTACTCGGACACCCAAGAATCCCTTCTGGACAGATCCAGTATCAATGAGTTGGCCGATAGCAGACTCGATCATTGGTAGGGGGATAGCCAGCCCGATTCCGTTGAATCGACCAGTACCGTCTGGTGCTTCGTCACGCGTCGCGATTGCTGTATTCATACCAATGAGTCTTCCGCGGGCATCGGTGAGCGGACCACCACTGTTACCGGGGTTGATCGCTGCGTCGACTTGGATGAAGTCCTCATACCCAGGCTGTCGCCACGTTCCGATGATTCCAGCAGATCGGCCAAGGCCCGAGATAAGCCCACTGGACATAGAGAACCGAAAATCAAGCGGCGATCCAAACGCGAACACAAGGTCACCTTGTTCGACATTTCGAAAGTCTGGTGACCGTGTGGCGCCGATGAGTCCGCCCGAGGCAATCTTCAGCAGCGCGATGTCCGTTAATGGATCAGATCCAACCAACGTTGCGGTGCGCAATGCACCATTGTGCAGTTGAACTTCAATGCGGTGTGCATCTTCAACGACATGCCAGTTCGTTACAACGTGGCCATCGGCGTCCCACAGCCACCCACTTCCTGATCCAACGAATTCAACGCCATTACGTCGGCCTTCGCCTCGCTCATGGACGGCTGTGATGTGCACAACGGATGGTCGCACACGACGCGCAACTTGCCTCGTAGCGTTGCTGAACTGTTCAAGAATGTTGGGCCCACCATTGGGCGACAGCAACATGGATGCTTGGTGTACTTGTGCACGATCGGCCCGTGCTTGAGCCCCATCGAGCAGTCTCGGAATGCCAATCATGGCCACGGCCGAGACCGCGATGATCACACACACAGAACCACATGCCCGCAAGAGAGGATTTGCCATACCCCAAGTGTGCCGTGAAATGCCCCCCAAGGCAATCAGCCCTTTGGGCTGATTTTGGCTGTTTTGCGTTGTTTGGTATCGATCATCGTGTACGGATGGTCGCCCAAATTCCGGCATTCGACATGCTCGATCCAAGCTTTTGCCGCATTGGTCAAGGATTGTGCCAAGTCACCAAGGGGTTGGGCAAAGGCAGGTTGCCAGTCAGTGAGCCCCAGCAGATCGTGAAGGACCACAATTTGGCCGTGGCAGGCTGGGCCAGCACCACAACCAATGACCGGGATCATCGTCTGTTCAACGATGCTTGCAGCCACCTCGGCAGGCACGGCTTCAATAAGGAGCATCGTGGCGCCTGCGTCTTCCAGTCGCTGTGCGTCTTCGATCAGTGTGTTGGCTTGTGCTTGCGTGCGGCCCGCAGCACGGTACCCACCATCATGTTTCGCCCGCTGAGGACGAGAGCCAATGTGGGCAACGACGGGGATACCCGCTCGATCAAGCGTGCGAACAAGTGGCGCCCACGATCCGTCAACTTCCAGTTTCACTAGATCCGCTAAGCCTTCGGTGAGAAATCTTCCAGCGTTCCGAACAGCCTCTGCGGTATCTGCTTGGTAGGACAAGAATGGCATGTCGCCCATGACCATGGTGTTTGGAGCACCACGCTTGACCGCGGCAGTCAGTGCAAGCAGCACGTCCAGGGGACAGTGAATAGTGCTGGGTAGGCCCAGAATGACTTCTGCTGCAGTGTCACCCACAAGCAGCAGTGGAATGCCTGCACGTTCGAGCCAGCGGGCCGTTGTGGCGTCGTAGGCAGTGAGGCACGCAAAGGGTTCACCAGCATCCACCATGCGGCGAAGTGTGCGAAGCGTGATTGGTTTGGATGGTGTGTCAGTCATTGGGCACTTCAGTATCGGGATTCAGCGGCTATGAGCAAGTGTGAAGTGTATATCTCGTGGGGGCATAGCATTCATATTCAGAATGACAAGATCTGGTGGCTTTGGCTTGATGCAGGGTCAGGCAGCCCTCCGGCTTGCGACAACTGGGCTTCTGTGAGCACTTCACGCAGGGCAGCGAGTTGTTTCAGAGCCACTTCTCGCCGGGCGAATTTCTTGCGATCCAGTTCATCGCGGCTTCGCTCGAAGGCCTGGAAGGCCGCCATCATGTCTTCTGTATCGCCGCCTTCCATCAACTGGGAGAGGTCGGCTTGCGCATCCAGCTCGTCGATCATTTTCTCACTCGAGGCCCACCACTGCGTGTCGTGCTGCATGCGGAGCATTGCCATCTTGCCACGTTGCGCATCGGTCAAATCATCTAGTTGCATTGCGGCGTCAAAGGACAATGCCAGTGGATCGCCTTTACCCAGGATGTTTGGCCAGGCCCTGACCAACCACGCTCGCCGGACGCGCAGGGCATCGTCCTTTGACAAGTTCATCATGAGTGCGTCGATGCCCTCGCAATTGGCTCGGGCCATTTCGGATTTGGTTTTGCGCAGGCGTTCTTGCAGACCCTTCATCGCTGAATCGTCAATTGATATGGAGACGTTTAGGGCGTCATCATTGTCCTGCTGGGCAAATTGCCTGTTCATTTGCGCGTGCATCGCTCTTTGAAACGCTTCACTGGCCGACTGCAGATTATCTGCCGCTGCCGTTGCCAATTCATGCCAGTTGCCCAGATCCCGTAGCGATTGAGTGACCTGGGCATCGTCAAGATCAACGGACTGCAGCGCCTCGGCTGGGTCCGCGCGGTGTACTTGGCCGCTACCGCCCATGTCCATCGAGATCATGCCCATCAAACCACCATTGGCCGCAAGGCTGCGTTGCCGGGCGAGGCGATGCCACCGCACCGCTTCGCTGTCATCAAGTGCTTCTGTGCCTTGGAAGAAGGCGTCATCGGCGATTTGTGTGATAGCTCGACCTTCAGTGGAGGGATCAAATGGCGAGAACATCATGTGGCCATCACCTTGGTTGAATGATGCGGCTTCTTGAGGATCGGCCAGTGCGGCCGCATGTGCATCCAAGAGTGCATCAAGCGCATCAATGTCGTCTTGATCGAGGGCCAAATCTCGGATGAGTCGCCCTCGCAGTGATCCTGGCAGCGGCTTAAAGCCAAACAAGGCACTCATCTCAGGGGAACTCTCAAGCATGTTGCCATCAAAGGACACACTGCTACTCATGATGACGGTGTTGCCAGCAGGCAGGCCCATGGGGCCGCCAGAACTTCCAACAATGATCTCTACGCTTGACTCGGAGAACACGTTTGGTTTGGCACTTTGGTGGGCGAGTTCCTGTACTAGAGGCTGGCCAAGGTCGCCAAGTGCCACGAGGGCTTCATTGAGCTGCCGCGAACGCAACTGGAGTGGCTCTTGCGCTTGTTGCAAATCATCAATCCGTTGCTGCCAAGGGCTCTCTGTCATGTCATCCAATTCGAAATACAACATGTCCTCGTGCGGCATCGCAAGGATTCTGGTGGCCGCAGTGGCGATCAGGCCAGCCATATCGTTCCAATAGTCTTCAAGTAGCGGTCGGACAGCTTCGTTGTCAGCGCTGATGCCAGCAAATCGCAGCGTGTGTTGGAAGTCTTCGTTGACATTTGCCCCAAGCTGGCGGACGACGCTCATGCGGACGGCGTGGGCGTCTTCTGGCGGCAGCATGTCAGCGAGTTCGCGGGCACCGTGCCAGGCTTGCATAGAAATAGCTTGGGAGGTCCTCATTGAGGGCATTCGAAGTTCGCGAGCTTCAGCCTGAGCTTCTATAGCCAGCGATTGGATGGCTTCCCGATCATCGTGGGCAATGAGGTCAGCCATTGTGCTGCTCCAAGACGCCGCCATTTCAGTCATCGCGAGAAACTCAGCACGCTGGGCTCGCACATGGGCCTGCAGAAGGCCGGTGCGTCCGTCTTCCCAGTCGTACAGCATCCCTTGCAGGTCCTGATCGAGTCGTTGGGTGCCGAGATAGTCGGCCAGCTCAAACCCCATCAGCCCGGTGCGGTGTCGTTCTCTCGCCATTCGGTCGCGAGCTCTTCGAAGCCGCAGCCGCTCAAGGGCCAGTTGCTGCTCATCGCCCATGATGGCTGCAGCGCGGCCGAAATAGTCATCGTCAATGGAGGCCATTCGGCTCAGGAGTACGGCATGTTCGCCAAGGGCGGTTTGGGCAACTGAGACGTCTTCTATGAAGCCCTGAAGGGCCGTGCCGTGCTCATCGAGCCACCGGGCAATGGGGCCCGTTTGCAGGTCTTCCATATCGACCAGATAGAGGGTGTGTGCCGTTTCGAGGTCTTCCCACTGGGCCTCAGCAGGGGGCAGGCGATCGAGTTGTTGTCGAAGGGTGGCCCATGACATTGGGCTGGGGAAGTGAGGCTGGGCACCTTGCCCCGCCGCGATCGCGGTCTGGAGCAATACCACCGCTCCTACGAAGAATCTGACAGCTATACGTCGAATCGGTTGTGCCGCCATGGGTGAGATGCCCCTTCCGCCCTCCGTGGGCAACCAAAGCCAGCATATCCACAACCATCTCCATTGCGGCAACTCATTACCCAAAGGCACGCTTGTCGGGATATTCTGCACGCATCTACACAGCCCAACACTAATCGCCCGTTGAGGAGAGGTGAACCGTATGTCCCGAACCATCGCGTACCTTGACACCCCGAACCAGCAAAAACCTTCAAGGGCCCGCACGGAGATGTACAACACCATGCGATCAGACGATGTGCAGCGTGATGCCATGGCAACATTTGGCGACAACTATGGCGCACTGACGTTCGCCGGTGAGAACGCTCGTCGACGCTTGGGTCCGCATGCGTTGGAACAATTGGAGCGCACTGTGCAGCACGGCGAGCCACTGAACGAGGCTATTGCCAATGAAGTCGCCACGGCGATGAAGGATTGGGCGATTGAAAATGGTTGCACGCACTATTGCCATTGGTTCCAGCCACTGACGGGATCTACGGCAGAAAAGCATGACTCGTTTCTGAATTTGGATCACAACGGACAGCCACTTGCAGAATTCTCAGGCGATGCACTGATCTGCGGCGAGCCTGATGCATCGTCGTTCCCAAGTGGTGGTGTACGCGATACATGGGAAGCGCGTGGATACACCGCGTGGGATCCAACGAGTCCAGCGTTCATCATGCGAAACGGCGGCGAGCGGACACTTTGTATTCCCACGGCGTTCGTTTCATGGACAGGCGAGTCGCTGGACCTTAAAACGCCGCTGCTTCGATCGAACGATGCAATTAGCAAACAGGCGATGCGAGTGCTGCGTTTGTTCGGCAATGATGCCGGTGTTCGACATGTGTATACGACACTTGGCTGCGAGCAGGAATATTTTCTGATCGATGAGGATCTTGCTGCGATGCGGCCGGATCTTGCCATGTGTGGTCGAACAGTCATGGGCGCTCAGCCTCCCAAAGGCCATCAGCTCGATGATCACTACTTCGGTTCTATTCCACCAGATGTGCAAGCCTTCATGGGCGATGCAGAGGAACGACTGTACGAGTTGGGCATTCCAGCAAAGACGCGACACAACGAAGTCGCCCCAAGACAGTTTGAGCTCGCACCGCTCTTTGAACGGGCGAATGTTGCGTCAGATCACCAGCAACTGATTATGAATGTGCTTAAGCGTGCGGCAAGGCGCAATGGTTTCACATGCTTGCTGCATGAGAAGCCCTTTGCCGGAATTAATGGCACCGGGAAGCACAACAACTGGTCGATGAGTACGGATACAGGCCACAATCTGCTCAGCCCAGGTAAGCGAGGCGGGAGCAATTTGCAGTTCTTGACATTCGTGTGCGCCGTCGTGCGTGCGCTTGACTTGCATGCAGACATTCTTCGTGGGTCCATAGCCAGTGCGGGCAACGATCATCGGCTTGGCGCTAATGAGGCTCCTCCGGCAATTCTCAGTATGTACACGGGCGAAGAACTTCAAGCCATGCTGGACAAACTTGCCACTGGCGAGACAGCAGCGTTTGATTCCAAGACCGAACTGGATCTTGGATCAACCGTTATGCCAACCTTGGAACGACATGCAGGCGATCGAAATCGAACCAGTCCATTTGCATTCATCGGCAATCGATTTGAATTCCGAGCCGTCGGTGGGCAGGCCCCCGTGGCTTGGCCAAACACCGTGCTGAATACGGCAGTTGCGGAGTCGATTGACTTTATTGCAACAGCCATCGAGGCGGCAGTCGCCGAGGGAGAGACCAAGGGGAGCATCGAAGCGAGCGCCACGAGCGTGCTTGGTGACGTGTTGAAGCAGCACCGAAGGGTCATCTTTAATGGCGACAACTACACGGAGGCATGGCATGCTGAAGCAGAGCAGCGAGGCCTGCCAATACTGCGTGGCACAGCTGATGCGCTACCGGCATTCCGTGGCGATGATGTTGCTGAAATGTTCGACTCCTATGGAGTTATGAGTACTCGCGAGTTGAATGCTCGTATTGATGTGCTCATAGAGATGTACTGCACGACCGTTACGATCGAGGCGAACACCATGATGCAAATGGCCGATCGAATGGTTCGACCAGCTGCAGTTCGATACTGCACTGAGCTTGCGGAGTCCGTTGCGACGATGGCTACGGCTGGCGCTTCATGTACTGCTGTTGCGAGTGACCTCAATCAACTGATCTCGGTAATGGATGTCTTGGCTACCAGACAAGGCGCGCTACGTGCGGCGATTGATCACAATGTCGGTGACAACGATGCGCATGCGAGCCACGTCCAAAACACACTGATTCCTGCGATGGATGCAGTGCGATTAGCATGCGATGACATTGAGTCCATTGTGCCCGTCGATCTTTGGCCAATGCCGTCTTATACGGACATGCTCTTTGGCTGATTGGCCCAGAAGTCTGTGCGCTTGCATGGTGGCGTGTCTATTGACGAGCTGCAACACGCCTCATGTTGAACCGGATCGTATTTCGTCCATTCAGGTGCTTGGTTTTTCGGGGTGTCCCAGCACGCCCGAGTTGCTATATCGCGTGAAGTTGGCGACGATTCAAAGTGGCATCAATGCAACCGTTGTGTACCTCGATCAGCATGATCTAGCGCAAAGCGATGTACGGCGTGGGTACCCCGCCCCAACTGTGCTTGTTGACGGCCACGATCTATACGGGTTGCCAGCACCGACAGCAATCGCAGCGGGGTGCCGGCTGTATGCGGCCGGCCTGCCTACAACTGAAAGCATCACCGATCGCCTATTGGCGACCAACGAAGGCCAATAGCCGCTTCAGGATTTGCCTGAGGCCTGCGCCGCGACGGCTGCAGCAGCCGCTTCAATAGCCTCTGCATCGCCAAGGTACCGGCGACTCTTGACCGTCATGTCTTGGGCAAAGTCATAGATCATGGGCACACCGGTGGGAATGTTCAGACCGCTGATGTCGTCGTCACCAATGTTGTCGAGGTGCTTTACCAACGCACGAAGTGAGTTGCCGTGCGCGGCGATAATGAGTCTGCGTCCGGCTGCGACCAGTGGTTTAATGTGCTCAGTCCAATATGGCACGACGCGATCGACTGTGTCTTTGAGGCACTCAGCGAGTGGTAGTTGATTGGCGGGAATGGCGGCATAACGTCGGTCGTTACCGGGCCAGTTTGGATCATCTCGCGACACCGCTGGTGGCGGCGTATCGTACGAGCGTCTCCAGATATGCACTTGCTCGGCGCCGTGCGCTTCTGCGGTTTCAGCCTTATTCAGACCTTGTAGAGCGCCGTAGTGTCGTTCGTTGAGTTGCCAGGCCTTTGTGACACCAATCCACGACTGGCCCATGCAATTGAGCACGATGTCGAGGGTGTGGATCGCCCGCGTCAGGACGCTCGTGAAGGCAGCGTCGAATTCGAAGCCCTCTTTGTGAAGCAGTGATCCGGCATTTGAAGCTTCAACCTCACCAGTAGGGGAGAGGTCTTGATCAATCCAGCCGGTGAATCGGTTTTCCAGATTCCATTGGCTTTGGCCATGTCGAATGCACACAAGCGTTGGCATGAGGACATTGTAGGAGCGAAGAGGGCTCGTCAAGTGATATCAACAATCACGGGGGCGTGATCTGAGCAGGCCAGGCCAGCTTGGCGGTGGATCGACGGGTTGCCGATACGGCGTGAGGCGGGGGCATTGGCAAGGAGGTAGTCGATGCGCCAGCCGCGATCAAGATCGCGTGCTTGGCCGCGGTTGGACCACCACGAATATGGGCCATCGACATCGCCAACGTGCTCGCGAATGACATCTTGCCAGCCCGAATCCACCAGGTCGTTAAGGAACACGCGTTCATGGGGCAGGAACCCACTGGTGTCGCGATTCGATCGCCAGTGGAAGATGTCGCGTTCATCACGGGCGACGTTCAGATCACCACCAACGATTACAGGTCGCCGGCGACGTCTGAGCGTGGCCATCCATGGCGTAAATCGCTGCATCCACGCGTTCTTGCGTATTTGAGCATCTTCACTAGAGGAGCCGCTTGGCAGGTAGACGCTCACGAAATCCATGCCTTGGATATCGACGCGTAGCACCCGGCCTTCGGGGTCATCCTCGCCCGCGATGCCAGTGTGAAGCAATTGTATTGGTTGGCGTGACAATACAGCTGTGCCTGCGTAACCCTTGCGTTGAGCAGGGTTCCACTGCACGTGCCAACCCTCGAGCCCCTTCCAATCAGAGGGAAGTTGCTCGGGCAGGCAACGAATCTCCTGCAAAAGCAGGACATCAGGCTGTATCTGCTTCAGCCAACGGTCCATTCCTTTGCGAATGGCCGCTCGTAGTCCGTTCACATTCCAGGTGGCCACGCGCATGGTGCGCTTGGAGCCTACTCTGTGGGCATGATTGAATGTCTGATTCCCTTGATGCTGAGTACAACTCCCGTGCCCATACCCCCAGATGCGCGAATTGAACCAAGTGTGACCATAGAACACGGGATCACACGCGTGGATCCATACGCGTGGATTCGTCAGAAGGAACTGCCTGAGGTCATTGCACTTATTGAAGCGGAGAATGCGTACGCCGATGCGATGACCCCGGGCTTGCAAGGACTTCGTGACCAGTTGTATGGCGAGTACATGGGCCGGATCGTTGAGGATGACGAAGAAGTGCCTTGGGCTAGCGCAGATGGCTGGACGTATCGAAGTCGCACTATGCAAGGCGAGGACTACCCAATTGTCGAGCGACGAATCGATGACAAATGGGAAGTTGTGCTCGACCCAAACGCGCTTTCAAAGGCCGGGGACCATGAGTTCTTCAACATCACCAATTGGGAAGTGAGCCCTTCGGGCCGATATCTTGCGTGGCTCCAAGACACATCGGGGTATGAACATTGCACACTTCGGATTCGAGACTTGGAGACAGGCGAAGACCTTGTCGACCAACTCGAAAATGTCGGCAGCTTTTCACTCGCGTGGCTCGATGACGCGCACGTGTTCTATACCAGAATCGATGATGCCAACCGGCCGCATCAGGTGTGGCGGCATGAGTTGTCAACGGACATCGCAACCGATGGACTTGTGTGGCAGGAAGATGATGAGCGGTTCTGGGTCGGTGTTGATCGGTTTCGAGATGGTGCAGGCGTGGTGGTGTCACTTGGCTCACAGACCACGGGTGAATCACTGTTCATTCCCGTAGACACACCAGCGGCGCAGCCAGTGTCGGTACTTGGTCGAGTGGATGGCGTGGAATACGACGTTGATCATGTGCCAGGTGCCTTTGTTGTTCGAATCAACGATGCGGGCAAGAACTTCCGCGTGATTGAACTTGCGCAAGACGGAGAAGGGGACATTCGAGAAGTTGTGGCTCATGATCCAGAGGTGTACGTGACCGGTATCAGCGCATTTGCAGACGCACTGGTGTTGTCGGAGCGCCGAGGTGGGTATACAGCACTAGAAGTGATCGATCGATCGACGGGACAAGGGCGGGTTGTTCCATTGCCCGAGCAGGTGTCGACGGTTGGATTGGGCGGCAATCGTGTGTTCGATTCGGACACGGTCCGAGTTCGATATCAGTCACCTGTGTCGCCTGTGAGCACCGTTGACTTGTCACTTGGCGATCTTGAGTGGACTGTGCTGAAGCACAAAGAGGTTCCGAATTGGGATTCTTCGAAGTACACCGTGCGTCGCGTTGAAGTAGAGGCGCGTGACGGCACCCCCATCCCGGTATCGCTTGTCACACGAGCCAATGTTGAACCAGATGGATCGAACCCGATGCTGCTCTATGGGTACGGATCGTACGGCTCATCGATGAACCCACGGTTTTCATCCACTCGACCATCGTTGATTGATCGTGGGGTGGTGTATGCCATTGCCCATGTTCGTGGTGGCGGCGAGATGGGTCGCCATTGGTATGAAGAGGGTAAGTTCAAGAACAAGCGAAATACGTTTACTGATTTCATTGACGTGCGTGATGGACTTGTCGAACGTGGCTGGGCAAATCCTGAACGCATCGCTATCGAAGGCGGCAGTGCGGGTGGCCTACTCATCGGCGCTGTCTTGAATATGCGTCCAGACATGTGCACGGTTGCTCATGCGCAGGTGCCGTTTGTCGATGTCATGAATACAATGCTCGATCCCACCATTCCACTGACTGTGGGGGAGTATGAAGAGTGGGGAAACCCCAATGAAGTGGACTTCTACAAGTACATGCTGTCCTATTCCCCGTACGACAATGTCGGGCCAAAGGACTACCCGGCCATTCTGGTGACGGCAGGGTTGAATGATCCGCGTGTGCATTACTGGGAGCCCACAAAGTGGACGCAGCGATTGCGTGATTACAACACGAGTGACAACCCGGTTGTTCTTCGAACCAACATGGGAGCAGGGCATGGCGGAGCCAGTGGTCGGTACGGCAGGCTTAAGGAGATTGCGTGGGAAGATGCATTCTTGCTTGATCGTCTGGGCTTGTCAGGAGACAAGCCCAGCTAGCGGGCCTTGTGACACGCGCACCGTCAACGCAACGACCAAAACGAGCGCCACGTTTAAGACATCAAAGTGGAGGCTGGTCGCCCGAAGTAGGCGGAACGCTACGTCGTTGTGGATGATGGCCGGCCGAAACCGAACTTGTTTCGCAGCGACTCGACGATGACGTACAGAGTGGGCACGATCAGTAGCGTCACGAATGTCGCCACAAGGATGCCGCCAAAGACAGTCGTACCGATCGATTGGCGACTCATTGCACCAGCACCTGTCGCAATGACCAGCGGCAGCACACCAATGCCGAATGACAAGGCTGTCATCAGAATTGGTCGAAGTCGCAATTGCGCCGCAGTGACAGCAGACTCAACAACGCCGCCGCCAGCATCGCGATGTTGCTTGGCAAACTCGATCAACAGAATGGAGTTCTTCGCGGCAAGGCCAATGAGCATGACCAGCCCAATTTGCCCGTAGACATCCAGAGGAATGTCACGCAGCATCAGGAATCCAATTGCGCCAAGAATGCCTGGTGGAACTGCCATGAGAATGAGCAGTGGCAAGGTCCAACTTTCGTATTGGGCGGCGAGGAATAGGAATACCGCTATCAAGGCAAGTCCGAAGACGAACGGGGCAAGATTGCCCGCTTCTAATTCTTGGTACGTCAAGCCGGACCATTCATAGCCAATACCTTCAGGCAGCACTCGTTCGCACACTGCCTCCATGACCGTGATCGCGGTACCGCTACTGAAGCCCTCGGCCGGCGAACCATTGATGGGAATCGAGTCGTAGATGTTGTAGTGGGGGATGTTATTCGCGCCCGTGATTCGCTCCACTGACGCAAATGACGACAGCGGCACCATTGTGCCGTCGCGGGTTGGAACTCGAACGTTGAGAATGTCCTCGGGCTCCATGCGAGACGAAGCCTCGGCTTCGATCATGACTTGATAGACGCGTCCAAAGCGATTGAAGTCATTGATGTAATAGGAGCCAAGCGCTGCCTGGAGCCCTGTGAACAGGGAGCCGATGTCAACATTCGATGTCTCAGCAGCCATTCGGTCGATATCCAGAAACAACTGTGGCACGTTGTTTCGGAACGTCGTATAGATCTGCCCGATGTACGGCGTTCGCATTGCCGCGCCAATGACCTTCCTTGCAGCATCTGCAAGGGCATCTGTCCCAAGGTTGTTGAGATCCTGCAACCGAAGATCGAAGCCACCTACGGTGCCCAGTCCTTGAATGGCAGGCGGGTTGATAGCCATGACCATGGCTTCAGGGATTTTCGAAAACTGCCCATTCAAGTTCTCAATGATCTCGCCAGCACTTTGACCCTTGCCGGTTCGTTCGCCCCATGGCTTAAGGACGGCAACCATGAACCCTGCATTCAATTGGCTCGTGCTGGAAATGAAGTCGTAGCCTGCAACTTCAATGACATCGACCACTTCAGGGAAGGTCTGGCAGATTGCAAGGACCTTGCTCTCAACCTCAGTGGTTCGCTCGAGCGACGCACCCGACGGAAGTTGCGATGCGATGAACAGGTAGCCCTGATCTTCATCTGGAACAAATGACGTGGGTGTCATGGAGAGCAACCCGAAGGTCCCCGCTAACACGCCGAGCAGAATCACAACGGCCAGCCACGAGACTCGGCTTAGCCATTGCACGATTGTGCCATAGCAACGAGTCATCCAATCAATGACAGCATTGACAGGTGCAAAGACACGCTCCGCAAGGTTGCCCTCTTTCTTCTTGCGGAGCAGCAATGCGCACATCGCTGGCGTCATAGTCAGGGAGACAACACTTGAGATCAACACCGAAAATGCAATGGTCAACGCGAATTGGTTGTAAAGCCGGCCCGTAATACCCGGCATCATGGCCGCTGGCACAAACACCGCTAGAAGCACAAGGGTTGTGGCAACAATTGGTCCACGCACTTGCCGCATGCTCTTGGAGGTGATGTCAGCTAACGGTGTATCGTCATCTGCATCTTCAAGCTCTCGCTCGACGTTCTCAACAACCACAATTGCGTCGTCCACAACGAGCCCAACTGCAAGAACTAGGCCAAGCAGTGTGAGCATGTTCACACTGAAATCGAATGCGAGCATCGCCGCAAAGGCGCCAATGATCGACACGGGAATCGCAATCACCGGAATCAGTGTGGCGCGAACCGATTGCAGGAAGATAAAGATGACCAAGACCACCAGGCCAACAGCTTCGAGAATCGTCCATATAAGGTCTTGGATGGACGCCTTCACGAATGATGTGCCGTCGAAGGTCATCTTCCAGGACATGCCCTCTGGGAAGTCGGATTCCAACCTCGCCATAGTTTCATTCACACCGTTTGCAACAGTCATTGCATTGGCGGTGGGCAACTGAAAAACACCCAACTCAGCAGCAGGGTGACCATTTTGCTTACTGTCACTTACATACGTCGCCGCGCCGAGCTCTACTCTTGCAATGTCGCGTAGCCGAACAACTTCGCCGGGGCTTGCTCGAAGAATGATGTTGCCGAATTCTTCGGCAGTGACCAATCGACCCTTCGTATTGATGGTGAGGTTAAATGCGGGGCTGCCAATGACTGGCGGCTGGCCAACAGAGCCAGCAGCAACTTGCTTGTTTTGATTTTGTACTGCTGAGGTGACTGTCTCAGTGGAGATTCGGTACGTCGACATCAATCCTAAATCGAGCCAGATGCGCATGGCATATTGGCGAAGTCCGAAATTCGTTACTTGCCCCACCCCTGTAACACGCTTGAGTGGATCGGTGACGTGAATGTCTGCGTAGTTGCTCAGGAATGCGCTGTCATATCGACCATCGTCCGAAAGCAATGACACGACCGCCGTCATTGACGTTGACTGTTTGGTGACCGTGATGCCGGTTCGCTGCGTTTCTTCTGGGAGTCGCGCTTCTGCTTGCTGGACACGGTTCTGCACGTCGACCGCACCAATATTTTGGTCGTAGCCAACCTCGAACGTTACTTGAATTGTCGATGAACCATTGTTGGTGCTGGATGAGGACATGTAGATCATGCCCTCCACACCATTGATCTGCTCTTCAACAAGTCGTGTGATGACTTCCGACACGGTTGAAGCAGATGCTCCAGAGTACGACGCGGACACCGTTACCTGTGGCGGCGTGACTTCTGGGTACTGGGCAATGGGAAGAACACCCATAGCCACCGACCCAGCGAGCATAATGACCAACGACACGACGGTCGCGAAGATAGGCCGCTTAATAAAGAAGTCGATCATTAGTTGGACTTTGAATCAGGTGTGGCTGATGCAGTTGATTTCGCAGCGGGAGGGCGCGTGCCCGGCGCCGCGGGCGGTGGCGCTTCGGTGATTTTCGTGCCGTTGAATCGAATTTTGTCGACCCCTTCCACAACAATTCGCTCACCTGTCTTTAGGCCGGACTTGATGACGGCCGTTCCGTCTTGTTGCAGTTCAACCCCTACTTTGGTCTGCGTTACTTTGTCATCACTTCCAACGACCCAGACATACAGTTCGGAGGCAACTTGAACCAACGCCCCAGATGGAATGGTTAGGGCGTCGTGGAGTATTGACATCGTGATCGTTGCTTCGCAATACTGGCCAGGCAAGAGTCGATAGTCATCATTTGAGATGTCCGTCCACATACGAATCAGACTTGTGTCTGGATTTGCGGAGTTGTCGATGAATGTCACATCACCTTTCCGAGTCCAACTGGCTTGTCGTGGAATCGTAATCTCGGCATGTGTTTCTGCCCCAGTGAGACGCTTGGCTAAATACTCAGGGAACTCATTAGCCGATGGCGCAAAGTTGACCCGAATCGGGCTCATTGTGACCACTGTGCAGAGTGTTGCGTCATTCGTTCCAGGCGTGACGAAGGTGCCAGGGTCAATGGATGTCGCCCCAACACGGCCTGTAATGGGGGAACGAATTTCGGTGTATTCCAAGTTCAGATTTGCTTCGACGAGATTAGCCTCGGCGATCATAACGTCGGCTTGTGCGGAGGCTAGGTTTGCTTCAAACTGATTGAAGTCTTCCGCTGCGACAGCTCCAGTTTGGACCAATGGAGCGTTTCGCTCGACGATAATCGTGGCCAGTTCGGCCTCTGCGATCGCCTTGGCGAGGGCTGCGGTGGCCGAAGCAACCGCCGCTTCATATTCCTCTTGTTGGATAACAAACAGCAATTCATTTTCTTTGACAACAGCGCCTTGCTTGAAGTTTCGAACTTCAAGGAAGCCCGCAACACGCACAACAATGTCAACCTTCCATACTGGCGAGGCGATGGCGGGATAGACACGTTTCACCGGAAACGTACCGATCTTGACCGTAGTCGTGTTGACGGCAACGGCTGGTTCCGCAGCCTTTGGTGGCGTGGATGACTCGCATCCAGCAAGTGCCAAGAGTGTTGGCAAGAGCGAAATAATGAGTAACCGGCTCAAGATGATTCATCCTCCGATGTCGATGCCAAGTCGGGCATGTCGCCTGGTGTCCAGCCACCACCCAGTGATCGATACAGCGTTACGAGCGATTCGGCCGCGAGGCCGCGTGACTGTATCAGTACGTCTTCGACCTCCAACAAGAATTCAAGGGCCGAAACGACATCCAATGCGCTGGTTACACCTCGTTCATATTGCTGGAGAGCGAGGTCGTATACCAATCGTGCATCCGCTGTAGCGATGACGAGTTCATCTCGCTGTTGTGCGGAAAGAGTGAAGCCCACAAGGCTTCCTTCCACTTCACCAATGGCTTGCAGCATGGTGCTTTCGTATGTGAGTAGTGCTGAACGAGTGATTGCTTTTTGCTGGTTGATCGTTGATCGGACCCGATCACCATTGAAGATGTCCCAGGTGATTTGTGGACCAGCCGTGTACGCGTGGCTTGCCCACTGAAACATCTGCTGAAAGCTGGAAGCACCAAATCCGAATTGGCCAGTGAGGCTCAGTTGTGGGTACAAGCCAGCCGTAGCTTCTCCGATTCCGGCTGTTGCAGCAGCAAGTGACCGCTCTGCCGCCCGAACGTCAGGACGGCGTCGCAAGAGATCTGCTGGGATACCAATTGAAACGTCGTTTGGCGGAACCGGAATGCGGCCTTTGGAAGTCAGCAGCCCATCAAGGTCACCCGGTGTTGCACCCAGGAGCAATGCCAAGCTTGCTGTCTCCGATGCCAGTGAGGTTCCAAGTTGGGGTATGACAGCTTCCGCTTCGGCCAAACTGACCCGAGCCCGCAAGAGGGTTATGGCCGTTGCAGTGCCTCGCTCAACTTGCCCACTGACCAGGTCCACCAATTTTTGTTGGTTCGATATGTTGCGATTGGCCAGAGCCATTCGAGCTTGCAGAGTTCGAATGGTGATGTAACTCGTGGCTACTTCCGCTCGAATGGTGACTTGTGCAAATCGCCAATCCTCAACCATCGATTGCAGATCACCTTGTGCGCCTTCGATGGCGCGAGCGATGCGACCAAAGAGGTCAATTTCCCAAGTTGCGCCAATGCCACTGCGCCACGAGTTGTATGGGTTCCCACCAATTGAGAACCCCGGAATGGTGAAATCTGTCGACGGTGTTCGATTGCGCGTGTAGTTCGCGAGGAGTCCAATATCGGGGTACAACTCGGAACTAGCAATGCCGTACTGGGCTGCATATTGTTCCACTCGAGCAACTGCGATGCCAAGGTCGTAGTTTGCCTGATCTGCAATGTCGATGAGTAGGTCGAGGGTTGGATCCTCGAACTGCCGCCACCAGTATTCAGGCTCCTGGGGCGGAGCGGTGGAATCTCCGTCCGCCCAGGCGTACTGATCTGGCAGGGGCATATCTGGAATGGTGTAATTGGGGCCGACCTTGCACGCCGTGAGTGCGAGCACCACTACTAGTAGGGGCAGGAAGGCAGGTCGAATCATTGTCAGGTTGTAGTGCACTGAACGCTGCTGCACAAGGTGCCAGTACTTGTCCACATTACGTGGATAAAATGGCGGCCAGGTTGTCGCCAGCGTTCAACACAATCGGCTCAGTATTTGGTTGGAAAATAGTCGCGGCGCCGCCAACGAGATTGACATCTTGATTGATGCATTGCAGGAACGCGCCTTCGGATAGCCCAACCACCGGCGCTGTGTTGTGCTGGTGAAACTCGCGAATTCGATCCGGACGAGTTTCACCGAAGTGCTCAATAAAGTCGTGGTCAGACTTGACCCAAATGGATCCGGCGTAGTAGTGCGCATTCACTTGAAATGGTACGAGTCCAATTGCGTTGAATGACTCTGGAAAGACCACTGGCATGTCGTTGGTTGTTTGCATGGTTGGGCAGGCGACATTCGACCCGGCGCTCACGCCCATGTATGGCACACCGTCGTTGAAGACGCGGCGCTGAATAGACTCAATGACACCACTTCGATGCAACTCGCGAGTCAACAGAAACGTGTTCCCACCGCCGATATAGATGCCCTGGGCAGCCTCAACAGCAGCGATTGGGTCATCGTGCGTATGAATGCCCTCGAGTATGTACCCCGCGTGTAGGCCTGCCTCAACCATTCTGGATACATGGCGGTCGTGGTTCACGGTGGCCCATGGGATGAAGAGAATTCGATCGATGTCGCCGAAGTGGCGGCGCATTTCGTCGCAACACAAGGACCGCCGCTCATCTGTCCGCATTCCGCCGCTGCCAAGAAGCACATTCATGTGCCCCATCGTAAACACTCAGAATGTCCGGCGGCGGAAGATCCAGTCTGCAACAACCAACTCGGCAATAGTTGCACCAAGGAAAATCGCCACCATGCCCCATGGGGCATGACCCATATGAATGTTCATGAAGGCCCATACGTCGATTGTCTTGAACAAGCTCAATTTGTCGAGAGACTGCACGAGATAGAAGGCGAAGTTGAGTAGCACGATGCCGATTAAAATCGTGCCGGCCCGAAACTGATTGGTTGACATGGCTGAAATGAGCGTGCACAAGCCACAGAGCATCAACAAAAAGCACGACATGTAGGTGGCCGCAAGAAGTGTCTCGCCCCAGCCCATGTACTCGTTGACACTAGTACTGAGCCAGATTCCCGTGATGGAAGTCAAAAAGACCGGCACGATGGTGGCCAGTGACAGTACTGAGAATCTCGATAACAACACGTTGCGGCGAGTGATTGGACGGGATAGCAGGAATTCAGCAGTTCGCTGATCGGCCTCTCTGGCGATGATGCCACTGCCCATGAAAGCGATCGCAGCGACGCCGAATAGCGAGCACCCTTTGAACCAATGCTGCACGGCAAAGTAGGGCCAATAGCCTGCTTTGTGCATTTGTGACAGGAGGTCTTGTAGCGCTTCGAAGGGCACGACCTTTGCAATTGCGGGAATGTTGTCTCGGAACTGTGGCCAGAACATGATGGCAGCGATCATTGCGCCTTCAAGGATGATCACGTACCCCAGTGCGATCCACCAAATGTCTCGAAAGTATTGGCGCATCAAAATGATCATGCACTTGCTCCATCGAGATACAGCGAAGCGAATACTTCCTCCAGCGACTCTGAGCCATCGCGAATGCTCAAGATGGGCAGCGCGGTCAGTAGAGCAAGGGTGTCCTCTAGGGGGCCTTCACACAGCAAGGTCCACCGATCGGGCCCACCGGACCATGTCCAGCCTTCACCAGTGGGAAGATCTTCTTTCGCAAACGGCCTTCGCAGGACCAGCGTCAGCATGCGGCCAGTTTCAGCGAACAGTTCGGCAGCATTTCCCTCACGAACCACACTTCCTTTATGTAGAAACACAATGCGACTACATAACCGTTCAGTGGAAGCTAGATCGTGAGATGAAAACAACACTCCGCTACCCTCATCTGCAGCACATCGCAGAAGGTCTTCGACGCATCGACGCGCTTCTGGATCAAGCGCCTCCATAGGCTCATCGAGTACCAGCAGAGGGGCTCCAGAGGCAAGGACCTGCGCCAGTAGGATTTTGCGCTTCATGCCATGACTGAGATGGCGAACGCGCCTCTCTAGTGGCACCGCGAATAGGTTCAGTAACTCGCGACCGCGATCAAGGTCGGCGGATTTGTGAAAGGCCAACGCGAACCGAAGCAGATCAAAGGCAGTCATCCGGTGGTAGAGCGCAGTTTCGCTCGGCGCGTATCCAATGCGGCCTCGAGCGTTTAGTGCATCGGAGACAGCATCGATGCCATCTACCGTGATTGTCCCATGATCCGGCTGGACGATCCCCATGATGCATCGAAGCAGCGTGGACTTCCCGGCACCGTTAGGGCCAATGAGGCCAACGATACTGCCAGATTGGACATCCATTGAAATGCTCTTAAGCACACAATGATCACCAAATCGTCTGGATAGGTTGCGAATGGACAGCACACCGTAGAGCCTATCGAGTCATGGCACGCTGTACTTGGTGTGGGTCCGATCCACAATATGTCGCTTACCACGATGAAGAGTGGGGGGTGTCGGTGCGTGGCGACATTCCACTGTTCGAGAAACTCATGCTCGATGCATTTCAAAGTGGTCTTTCATGGCTCGTGGTTCTTCGCAAGCGACAAGCGATCACTACTCGATTGCATCTCAATGATCCTCAGCAGTTGGCACGAATGAATAGTCGATCCATCGACTCTGCAATGCAAGACTCGTCGATCATTCGAAACAAGGCGAAGATTGAGGCCTGTGTACACAATGCTCGCATCTTTCTCGATCTTCTCGAGTCAGGCGAATCGTTCAGCACATTGCTCTGGTCACACGTTGGAGAGCAACCGATCATCAATCGATGGAACACTCTTAAGCAGGTTCCATCTCGTACAGCAGAGGGGGATGCCATGTCCAAAACGCTCAAAGGCCTGGGCTTCAAGTGGACAGGACCAACGGTGTGCTACGCATTCATGCAGGCCACGGGCATGGTGAATGACCACATCACATCCTGCCCACGATGGAGTGAGGTTCAGGAACTGCCCACAGGTGGTCGCTGAGCAGACCAAGTGCGTCGTTGCAGTTCGCGGCCCAGTCGAAGCAGAGTCCCCTCGTCAAACAAGTGACCGATGAGGACCACGACTCTCGGGAGTGTGTCAAGGCCCATGCCCATGGGACATGCAATGGCAGGATGTCCAGTGCAGTTGGAGGCAATGAGTGTGCCCCCGGTAAATGGTGGTGTCATGAGCGCATCGACGGTGTCCATGATTCGTGCGTATGTTTCCATGACCTGCCGCCGAAATCGTTGCAATTGGACGTATTCCGGGGCGGGAATGAACCATGACTGACGAAACGTATTGGGCCATGCTTGGGGCGACTGCCATGTCAACTGGTCGTCGTTGCCGCTTCGTGTCAGGGTTTCAAATGCCGCGGTAGCTTCGGCAGTGAGAATGCCATAGAGCGATTCCCAGGGCAGGTCCGGCATCTCGATGGATTTGATTGCTACGCCGCTCTCCTTAAGCGCACGCTCCGCGGCATGAAACAAGTCAGCGTCTGGATGGTCCTTGAACCAACTGCGATCCACTCCCACGGTGAGGCCGCGACTCGACATGCCGCTTCCTGCGTGGAATGGTCGAGTCACACTTGAAGGGTCCATCGTCGAGGCGCCATTGATTACAGATAGAACCAGGCCAAGATCTTCGACATTTCGACAGATCGGCCCGATTTTGTCCAGCGACCAGCACAGGGCCATTGCGCCATCGCGAGGCACGCGTCCGAATGTTGGCCGTAGACCAAAGGCGCCACATTGTTGGCAAGGGGAGATGATTGATCCAGATGTTTCAGTGCCAAGTGAGAACCCAACCAATCCCGATGCGGTTGCTGCAGCAGAGCCGGCACTAGACCCGCTAGAGCCTTCATCTTGATTCCAAGGTGTTCGTGTCTTGCCACCAAACCACACATCGCCGTAGGCCAATGCGCCAAGCGATAGTTTGGCAACGAGAATCGCGCCAGCGTTCCTGAGCCTAGTTACAACTTCCGAGTCATCATCGGGAACTCGGTCTTTAAACGTCGCGGCGCCGAAGGTCGTTTTGATGCCTTTGGTATCAAAGAGATCCTTCGCCCCCCATGGAATGCCATGCAAGATGCCGCGAGAGTGTCCTTGGGCAAGCTCTTGATCAAGCACCTTCGCCTGTTCTATTGACTGCCTTTCGATGATCGTGATCGTGCACAACAACCGCTTTCCGAATTGCTTTAATCGATCGAGATAGATGCGGGTCAATCTCTCGCACGAGATTTGTTTTGTATGTATCCAATGGGATAGGTTGGCCAAACCTGCAAATGCAACGTCAATATCACTTGAAGGCAACTGTTTTTGTGTGACTAGAAGACTTCCTGAACTTCCACCAACTGTGATCTCTCGCGGCGGGTGGTTTGGAAGAATGGGGTTGAACATTGTTGCCGGGGCAACATTGTTGGTGAGGCTGGAGTACTCAAGCCGTTGCTTGAACATCTCCACTTGCTCGCCAATTGTGCGGACCATCGTGGTTCGCTCGCTCGGTGTGAATTGGACACCGGCGAGTTTCTCTGCTTCCTCGATGGTGCGCAACGTGATGGGGCTCGGCGATTCAGCGGGGAGATCAATGCTCTTGGGTGCCGCAGATGCTTCAGCACTCCCTTTTACGTTTGTCAACGCGGCTGCTGAGAGCAACGCAAGAAAGCCACGTCGTCGCATGACCGGAGGTTCGTGCATCGAAACGTGTGGTGATGTGTGGTCGTGCATGGGAGACATGCTATGCCTCAGTCTGTAGTTCTGCGCGAGGCCAACAACTGTGCAGTGCGCATGTCCAAAGGAGCACCGCTGATGGACCGAGAGAGCATTTCGATGCATGGAGGTGCTGTGGCGATTCCTGCCAATATCGATCTTGAGCACCGTCGCGACATCGAGCAGAGTTTCGCCGACATCGCTCCATACGCTGGTGAATTGCTTGCATTGGGCCACGTAGTCTTTGATGTCGTTGGGCGGAGGGCATTGCCCGTTACAATGGCTCGCTTGGAGTACACCAAGGCATGACCGAGTTATCGACCGAGCGCATCCCCGTCACTGTCCTGGATAACGCAGCAGCGCAGGGTGGTCATGAAGCCTGACGCCGAAGTTCAGTCGCCCGATGGGCTTCAAAAGACGATCGGCCCGTATTCAGGTCGCGACGTGTCGTGGCTTCGTTTCGACGAGCGTGTCATCGAGGTTGCCGAGGAATCAACACGCCCGCTATTCGACAGACTTCGCTTTCTGGCGATTTCCGCATCGAATCTCGATGAGTTCTTTATGAAACGCGTTGCGCTTCTGCGCCGCCGCATAACGGCCGGGCTGGAGCGAATGTCGCATGATGGCCGCACGGTTCGTCAGCAGTTGGATGCCGTGCACGAATCTGTCATCAACTTGCAAGCACGACAGGCCACCTGCTGGCATGGCAGTATTCGTCCAGCACTGCACAAGGCAGGGATCAAACTGGTTGAATATGAAGACCTGCCCCAGCGGCAGCAACGCCGAGTGGATCGTTGGTTTAAGGAACATGTTTTTCCACTGCTCACACCATTGGCAGTAGATCCAGGTCATCCATTTCCGTTTATCTCCAATCTCTCGTTGAACTTTGGTGTTCGGTTGACAACGCCTGATGATCAACAACCACGATTCGCGAGACTGAAGATTCCCGACATGATTCCGACGTGGATTCAAGTGCCATCGAAGGCTCCAATTGAATCAATTTCCGGTGCCTCGACGCCTGTTCGAGTGTTACGAACGGTTGACGTGATTCGGCACAATCTGCAGACGGTCTTTCCAGGCATGCGAGTGCAGGATGTGCTGGAGTTTAGAGTGACTCGGTCGGTTGGCTTGGAAGAGGAAGACGATGACATCGATGATCTCTTTGAAGCGGTCGAGGCAGCTATGCGACATCGGCGGTTTGCCGAGGCAGTACGGCTAGAGACTGGTCCTGGTGCATCGACACAAGTTGTCCAGATGCTGCTGGAGGAACTTGAACTCGATCAATCATGCTGGTTCTGTCGTCCTGGACCAATGGACTACACACAACTTGCTGATCTCAGCCGAATTGATCGGCCGGACTTACGATCGCCTCGGTGGAATCCCGTGACACCGCCAGCTCTTCGTGCAGATGAGGGGTCGATCTTTGACGTCATTCGCAAGAGAGACCTGCTTGTTCATCATCCATACGAGTCATTTCGCGCAAGTGTCGAGCGGTTCATCGCTGAGGCTGCTGATGATCCAGACGTTGTTGCCATCAAGCAGTGTTTGTATCGAACCGATCCAGAGAGCCCGTTTATTCACAGCCTGCTGCGCGCGGCGGAATCTGGCAAACAGGTCGCATGCCTTGTGGAACTTCGAGCGCGTTTCGACGAACGCCGCAACCTTCAGCTGACGAGGTTGCTTGAAAAGCACGGTGTGCATGTAGCGTGGGGTGTGCCTGGCCTGAAAACACACGCTAAGTGTTCATTGGTTGTGCGTCGCGAAGCCAATGGATTCCGTTCATACGGGCACGTGGGCTCGGGCAATTATCACCCGGTGACAGCCAATCACTACACCGATATGGGGCTGCTGACTTGCGATCCTAAAATCACTGGTGACTTGATGGAGTTGTTTAACTTCCTGACGGGCCGGTCAAGACACGACACATTTGAACGTTTGCTGGTGGGTCCCGCAACGCTTCGGCGTCAATTTGAAGCCTCGATTCAAGGTGAGATTGAGCACGCCGCCGCGGGTCGGCCCTGTGGAATCATCGCCAAGATGAACCAACTTGAAGATCGCCGCATGATTGAGTTGCTTATGCGAGCGTCGTCTGCCGGTGTGCCTATCGATCTTCTTGTGCGGGGGTTCTGCTGTTTGCACCCGGGGGTTGAAGGAAAGACTGAGACCATTCGAATCCGATCTATCGTCGGTGACTTCCTTGAGCATGCACGCATTTATCACTTCAGAGATGGGAAAGAAGATCCACTTGATGGGCAGTGGATGTTCGGTTCCGCAGATTGGATGGATCGAAATCTCAGCAATCGAGTTGAAGTGATTGTGCCAGTGCATGGGCAAGACAATCGAGCCAGGCTGAAGCGAACGCTTGATGTTGGGTTCCTTGATGCGCGAAACGCGTGGGACATGCAGCGTGATGGTTCGTACCGAAGGGCCATACCAGATGCCACCGATGAGCCTGACAGCGTGGCCCGGCTGGGCAGTTTCGACGCACTGTGTCGCGATGCATTGTCGATGGAAGTGGAGGCAATGGCAGCTGGGCCAAGTGCTGAGAGGGACGAGTTGGTGAAGGCTGTGCCCAAGCCCAAAGCGGCCATGCCTGCCGTCGATCGAATGCTTGGACTTGTATTGCTTGATGAGCCATGGCGAGTGCGTCCAGAGATTGCCGCTCGTGCAGGCATTTCCGGTCGGCTGGCCACAAGTGCAGCATCACGTATGGAAGCTGCCGGGCTCCTTCTGGCGCACACGCTTGGGCGAGTTGCTTTGTGGGAGCCCACGCCGATGCTGGCAATTGCAATTGGTGGCCCAATGGTGCCCATCGATTCAGAGCGTGCCTGGCCACGGCAGTGGATGCGTCGCCGTACAGCGGCATGGGTGCATCGACTAAAGGGCGAAACACGCCGATTGTCTGGTGGGTCAGACTTGATTGAGCGCCGGCCACGTGGCGCATGGACGGCGTGGGGGTTCTTTGAATCCCTTCAGGGCATTCGCGGACGATTGCAAGGCTGCCTTGATGCCGAAGCAGATCGTATTGAACTCATTGCCGTTGACCGTGCCGCATGTCAGACACTTCGGCGTCGTATTGAACGCATGGCCCATAAAGACAAGCCCATTCGGGTTCGCACCGTGGCCGCACTCGTGGCCGAGACAGCACCGCCAACCTGAGAACTGAACTGCCCATGCGAACACTCTTACTCATGCGACATGCCAAGGCTGAACGAGGAACTGCCTCACAGTTAGATCACGATCGGTGTCTGGCACCGCGGGGACGCGTCGATGCACCAGCGATGGCAGCGTGGCTGCTTGCCAATGGGCTACAACCCGATCAGGTGATCGCATCTTCGGCGCATCGGGCACATGAGACCGCAGAACTTGTATGTACATCGCTCGATCTTGAATCGCCACAAGTGCACCCAACCTTGTACATGCCCGATGTTGACGACATACTCGAGGTGCTGGCGATGGCCAAGGGGCATTGTGTGCTGCTTGTATCACATAATCCAACCTGCGAGTTGTGCGTTGAGTTACTGACCGGTTCGCGCGAGATCATGCCAACTGCGGGTATTGCAGTTATTCAATTGGATCTTGACGATTGGTCGGATGTGCTTGTCGAGCAATCTGGGACATTGGTCCAGGTTCAAGTGCCACGCGCATTGTCTTGACTGGTGGCTACAGGTTCATCTTTCAAGTCGTATCGCAATGACAAGCAGGTTGCTTTGTTCCGGTCTCAGGAAGGAAGAGAAGGAGGACAAAGCCCACAATAAACAGGCCTGGGATGATGAGATACGCTTGCCTGAATTCATCTGCTGTAGCAACTGTCAACAGATGGGCTCCAACTGCAGCATCGATGGGGACACTCGCTTTGAGCGCTGTTCCAATGGCAACTTGAATTCCTGCTGCGGCAAGCATGGCGATCGCGTTGCATGTGGCAGCGGCGGTTGCTCGAAGATTAGGAGGGCATACTTCCATTGCCACGGCGAATGTGAGGATCTGTGTACTGGTGAACAGACCACCGAGCACCAACATCGCGATGACGCCACCTTGACCAATGTCAGCGGCGAAGGCGAGGCCTCCCATTCCCAATCCACCCATCAAACAGCCAATGAGCAGCAGTCGTTTGCGTAGCCCAAGTCGATCGGACAGCCAGCCAACGATGGGACATGCAATGAGCCAGGTGAAAGGCAAAATGGACACTAACAGTGCCGCTTGGGTGACCGAGCTGCCGAGGCTCCTTTCCAAATACGTCGTACCCCACATTGCGGCAAACACACTTTGTGGCAGATAAACAATCGCGCTAATGCAACCCACGAGCCACACTTTCCAATTCAAGCCAACTTTCCAGAGGTCTTTAAGGACACTGCTGTGTGGCTCGGGACCAACGCGATCATGGAACCATGCGGGGCGGCTGGGAATGAACACAAGCAATACAACACCTAGTCCGATGCCGATAAGCCCACCCCATCGAACGACGGTTTGCCATCCAAATTCATCCGCGATCGCTGCAACTGGCGCCTGGCCGGCTATAGCGCCAATCATGCCCACGCTGGTCGTAAGACCAATGATCAACGCGAGTCGTTTGGGCGAACACCACACAGTCGCGACATAGATCGCACCCACGAATGCAAATGCCGAGCCGAAGCCTTGTAGCCCACGGCCCATTCCAAGATCTACGCCGCTGGTGGCGCTTGCGAAAAGCAATGATCCAATGCCACATGCGATGGACGCCACGGCCAATGGAAACCGTGATCCGAATCGATCGATGAGCAGGCCCACAACAAGTTGCATTGGTGCATAGACCCACAGATAGGCGCTCAGTGCGGTGACCAGATCAGTATCTGGTATCGAGATGGCACTACTTACCTGCGGGAGCACTGCATCGGGTGTAACCCGAATGAAGAACTCATAGAGGTAAAAGCATGACGCCAGCGACCAGAACACCCAGCCGTACCATCGGCCACGTTGCAAGTTGGTTGCGATTCGTCCGGGCTTCACGACGTGCAGCCTATCGTTGCCGCTAACGTCTTATGTGATTGGCAATGCTACGATCACATAAATGCTTCACCTTGTTTCAATACTGATCGCGATGGTGGTTGCTCAAGATGGGCAGCCCCCAAAGGGTTCGACAGACACGTTGGTCAAGGATGTTGAAATAGGTCATGGCGCAAGTGACACGATCCCTCCAGAGGCGACTGCAATAGACGTGGCCCCGGGGACTGGCAAGGGCATCACAGTGCAGCCGATTGCACCTTTCAGTTGCCGGCTGCATCAACGCAAGGGAGCGGCCCGACGTATTGGCAACGGACTTCGCAATTTGGTGGACGCAGGTGGTAGTGCAAACAAAGCTCTGCCTCGAGTGCAAGCGTTTTCCACACCGAGTGAAGATGCCTTGTTTCATACAGACTGGATGTGGCCGCTGAATCAAGCTGCTTCGGGTGCTCGGGCGCTGATAAAGGACACCGTTGATGTCAGTTTCATTCCGGCGGCGGCAATGACTTGGCAACACGCGACCAAGTCCCGTCCGGGGACACCGCATGGAAAGGGGCTAGTGTGGTATGGCGCCGATGGGAAGTTGCCGCTTTGGTCCAACGATCAGGGCGATGCAAAGATTATTTACAACCTGCAAGGTAACGCCGGTGTAGGGTCGCCGTTTCAGCCAATCATGGGTCAGAACGTCGGTAATCCGCTTGCCAACAACAACATTATTATCTCATCCAACTTCGGTGTGTACATGCTGTATTGGCAGCAGTCTTTGCTCGATCACCGGATGCGCGTACGTGTGGGCAAAATAGAACCGCAGGTGTTCTTTGACCGCAACGCCATTGCCTATGACCCAATTGGCGGATTTCTTGCGCAGAACTTTAACCAGAGTGCATCAATTCCATTTCCCTCATATGGGTTCGCCGGTGTTTTGTCATGGGATTTTCATTCAAACCTCACCATTCGAGGAGGCTGCTTTAACGCATCGACCACTGGTGTCACGGCTGGCTTTGACAACTACGAGGCGGGCCATCTCTTCAACATCCTTGAACTGGACAACCGAACCTGGTTGCCCGTGGGAGAGTGGGCCAGAGAGGGGCACCAACGGATCATTGCGTGGCATAAGGGCATCGACGATTGGCAGACCGGCCAAGGCAACACATCGGGCTGGGGTGTTGAAATCAACTTGGATCAGTCAATTTCAGACAACATGGCACTGTTCTTTCGCGCGGGGTATGGAGACCAAAGGGTCGCACCAGCCAACGTCGCGATCTCCACAGGCTTTGCCATCCATGAAATCCTCCCAAAGACGGATATGGGATTGGCCATTGGTTGGTCGAAGGTCACGCGGTATGGACGATTCGCCAGTGGAGTCAATGCGCCAGAGGGCGAGCAACTGCTGTTGGAATGGTATGCACGCGTGCATGTGACGCCGACCGTGCATAGCGGTCCAGTTGTGCAGGTTGTACGGGACCCTTCTGCAGGGATTGACACATCCGTCATCTACGGCATTCGATCCACATGGACGTTTTGATGGCCCAATCTCAGCCCAGTAGGGCAACGCTGAGCATGCTCACGAGCGAGATTAAGTAGAGCCCCCCAGCGGTCGTTCCGGCTGCTGCTGCGCTGTTGTTTGTCCCAGACTCCATGGCCCGCCGGCCCGACTCCACGCTCAATGCTGCAAGAACTGCCCCAAGAGCGAAGATCCCAAAGGCGGCAATTGCGATTGCCCAACCCTCAAGGGCATGGTTCATAAGTTGCATGGACATGTTCATCTGCAAGGGTGCACCACCTCCACCGAGCGTATCTGGCCCAATTGGTACATCTGCTGCCAAGGCACGAAGCGAGGTGCCTGCGAGCCCAAGAAAGGCCAGTGAGAGTAGCCAGGCAGAGGTGGCCAGAACCGCGCTGATGCGACCGAGGGTGGATTGTGGAGGAAGTGCCATGGATTGGGTACTTCGGCCCATCAACAATTGGGCTTGAGATAGCTTCCCAGATGTTCCGAGAACCTGTTTCAGTCGCTCAGCAGGACCAATGCCATTGGTACTCGGCGTATGCTGCGGGCTTGCTCAATAGAGGAGGAAGGATGAACTACTCAAGGATCACTTTGCTGTCGTTGGCCGCCCTTACTTTGGTGATGGCGTCCTCTGTTACCGCTCAGGAACCAAAGCGGGTCGTACCCATTCCTGGAGCAGGCATGCAGGTCCGCGAGTGGGCGTCACATCCGTTGATTCACGATCCTGTCGCCATTGATATCGATCCACAGGGACGCGTGTACGTAGCGGAGACGGGCCGGCAGGATCTTGGTGTCGTAGACAATCGCACTAGTGCATTTTGGCTGCACGAAGACCTTGCCGCTCAGACAACGGCGGACCGTCTTGCCTACTTCAAGAAGTACGAAAACCTTCGAGAGGGGGGCATGGACTGGTACACCAGGTGGGCGGATCTCATTCGTCGCGTCGAGGACACGGACGGCGATGGTATGGCAGACACAGTGACCGACTTCGCAGGGCCGTTCAACGACCCACTCGACGGTACTGGTGCAGGCGTGCTGTGGCGAGACGGCAGTGTGTGGTACACGTGCATTCCACATCTCTGGCGGCTTGAGGACGCCGATGGCGATGGGGTTGCCGAGCGATCTACAAAGACATTCAGCGGCTTCGGGGTACGCACCGCGCTGAGTGGACATGATATGCACGGTTTGGTTATTGGCCCCGATGGTCGACTCTACTGGTCGATTGGCGACCGTGGCTATCACGTTGTGTTGCCTGATGGAACAGTTCAATCAGACCCACACTCCGGTGCGGTGTTTCGCTGTGAGCAAGACGGTTCCAACTTTGAAGTGTTCGCGACGGGACTGCGCAATCCACAAGAGTTGGCGTTCAACGAGTACGGCGACTTATTCACCGGCGACAACAACTCGGACTCGGCGGACAGGGCGCGATTCGTGTATCTCCCGCAGGGTGCAGAAATCGGCTGGGACATGGCGTATCAGACGCTCGGCGGTGCCAACGAACGTGGTCCATGGGTGCAAGAGCATCTTTGGAAACCCGATCATAAAGGGCGGCCAGCGTGGTCAATTCCACCGCTTGCAAATATCGGCGCTGGCCCCTCAGGATTCGCGTTCGTCGACTCCGAGGCGCTTCCAGAGTTATTCCGCGGTCGCTTGTTGATGTGCGATTTCCGCGGATCACCACAAGGCTCACTTGTGCACGCTGTTCAAGTGCAACGCAGCGGTGCTGGCTATGAGGTGATCGGCAACGATCCGATTATTTCCAGAGTGCTCACGACCGATATTGATCAAGCGTGGGATGGTTCATTGCTCGTTAGCGATTGGGTCATTGGATGGGACAACACGAAAACTGGTCGGCTGTGGCGACTTGAAACCGAGGGCGGCATGGATGTTGAGTCGGCCAAGTTGCTTGCTGCAATTGCTCGAGATGGCTTTGCATCGCAATCCACCGAAACACTTTCTGAACTGCTGTCACATCCCGATCATCGCGGTCGCACTGAAGCGCACTTGGAATTGGCAAAGCGGGGCTCAGATGGCTTTGAGGCCCTTGAGTCCACGGCTGATGTAGCGACTGAGACCATGCCTCGTATCCATGCGCTTTGGGGATTGTGGGCGATGGCGCGTTGGACCGACGATATGGCGATTCGGTCTCGTGCAATCGATGTGCTAGCTGAAGCAGCCTACGATGATGATGCAGAGGTTCGTGCGCAAGCCGCGCGAGCACTTGGAGATATCGGTGATGAAAACGCACGCGAGACGCTTGCTGAACTGGTCTTCGATGAGTCGCCACGGGTAGCCGCCTTTGCCTGTACAGGATTGGGCTCCGTGGGCAATAGCGATGACATGGACGCTATCGCCGAAGTGCTTTGGTCCCTTGATGATGATCCAGATGTGTTTTTGAGACACGCCGCAGTGATGGGTCTAGCAGGCATTGGCGATCGTGATCGATTGCTCGAACTGCTCGGTGACCGTCAGTCCACAGTTCGACTTGGCGCATTGCTAGCCCTTCGAAAACTGCGTGATCCTGCCGTGGCCACGCTACTGATGGATGAAGATGAGTTCATCGCGGCGGAGGCCGCGCGAGCCATTCACGATGCTGAAATTGACGAGGCCTTTGACTCGCTTGCCGCAGCGGCGGAGTCGTACGGTGCGGACCCTTCTGCAGTGCAAGATGGATTGCATGACATCCGATGGTCGCGATGGGATCGAAAAGTGCCTGGGAGTGTCAATCTCGCCGACGAGGCGTTGTTCGAAGGTGCGCCTGTCGAGACGCGAGTCCTCTCACAGGCATCAGCGCCGTCGCGAGTGGCGGACTACTACGTGGCTCGTATGCAAGGCACGTTTATCCCGCCAATGGATGGGCTGTATCAGTTCTTGCTCAACAGCGATGACGAAGGTCTCTTGTTGGTCGAGGTTGGCGGCAGGTGGATGACGGCATGCAAGGTTCGATCATGGGTTGCTGCTGGCGATTGGCAGGGCAAGCCAGAGCAAGTGAGCGAACCAATATTGCTGCAGGCCGGCAAGCCCGTACGTTTCGACGCGCGGCATCGTGAAGGCGGGGGGAATGATTACCTTGGCGTCGGCTGGATTCGGCCTGACGACATAGTCGAGGCGCCTATCGGAGGCTCAATGGGCACGCCAGAGCAGTCGTCGATTATTCGACGGGTGATCGAAGCTTCATTGCGTCAAGGCGATGGCACCGCCGCTGCTGCGGTGGCGAGGATAGCGCTCAACCGAGATCTGGCTGAAGTTCTACGAGTTGATGCGCTTGAGGCACTTGCTCAGTGGGGGCATCCTGCTCCTCGGGATCGTGTTACCGGTCGCTGGCGACCCATCGACAAGCGTGATACGACCGAGGCCGCCGCCGCGGTTGCTGCATTCCTTCCACCGTTGGTTCATGAGGCTGGTGGCATCGGGACTGCGGCAAACAAAGCTGCGATGGCGCTGGATGTGCCACTTGATCCAGCGATGCTGCGTGCGACATTTGATGATTCCACAGTGCCTGCTGCAACCCGAATTGACGCATTGCGTTCGCTTGCGTCAAGCCATGACGTGGGACAGGTTGAGTCTATTGTTACCGCCGCGATCAATGACAATGATCCGACTGTGCAGGCTGCTGCGCTTCCGTTGCTTCACGCATCACATCCTGCGCAGGCGACAAGTGTTGCCCATGATTGGATTACCCAAGATCAACGCCGTCGCGCGGCGATACAACAATACGGTCGTGCACTGGACACACGATCGCTTTCATCCTTACTTGCGATGCAGAAGACCGGCACATCGCCGGAACATCAACTTGACGTGCTTGAGGCGATTGTTGCACGAGGTGTTGAGGTTGACATCGAAGATCGTCAAGCCGCAGCAGTTATGGGTGGTGACGCGGCCGCTGGCGAGCGAATTTATAGGTTCCACGCCGCCGCCCAGTGCGCTCGGTGCCACGCAGTAGATGGCATTGGCGGTATTGCCGGGCCAAATCTGTCGGACGTGGGTATTCGATTAGATCGCGCGGCGTTACTGCAGTCGCTTCTCTCGCCACAAGCGATCATCGCTGATGGATTTGGCGAAGCATCCGCTATGCCGGCCATGGGTGATCACTTGACACCGCTGCAAATTCGAGATGTTGTTGCGTGGCTTGCAACTCGCCAGAGTACTCCTAAGTCACAATCTCACGAACACTGAATGGAGCCGATTCAGCCATGACACGTTTGACCATCATGATGCTCATTGCAATCGCTGTTTCCGCTCTCGCGATGCCTTCGGCGGCAGCAGACATCGCCAATGGGCGGCTGCAACTTGAAAAGGGTGACGTCATTACGATTGTGGGCAACACGTTCGCCGAGCGAATGATCAAGCATCCACATTTGGAGACACGGATGCAGCGAGGGCACCCGGAACTGGAACTGGTTGTACGGAATCTCGGGTGGAGCGGTGATGAGGTTGCATTGCAACCTCGGCCTTTGAATTTCGGAACGATGGATGATCACATTCGCCGCACCGGCGCGGACGTCCTCATCGGTTGCTTTGGCATGAATGAGTCGTTCAACGGCACCGACGGCATTCATGACTTTCGACAAGACCTTG
>JABAAC010000073.1 GCA_014238965.1 Phycisphaerales bacterium
ACGATCGAACACGGTTGGAGTTGACGCCCCGGACCGGCCGAAGCCACCAAATTCGACTGCACCTGTTGCACATCGGACACCCCATTCTGGGTGATGACCTGTACGCACCGCCCAGCGCATTGGCGATGTCTGACCGATTGTGCTTACACGCAACGTCGCTCACCTTCAGACATCCAGTAACCAACGCTGAT
This sequence comes from Phycisphaerales bacterium, assembly GCA_014238965.1. Taxonomy (GTDB): domain Bacteria; phylum Planctomycetota; class Phycisphaerae; order Phycisphaerales; family SM1A02; genus JABAAC01. The sequence continues at coordinate 192 of JABAAC010000073.1, forward strand.
GTCACGTTTACCTCACCAGCGCCATTCTGATCCTCTCCAGTGACAGCTGCATCAGCAGGAGGAATGCTTGAATGTGGCGATTGCCATCACAGGGAAGTACAAGCGATACAAGTGATACCGCAGGTAAAACACACGTGGAAAACCAGTGCCCGTGTACTCCTCTTCGCACCATGAACCCGCTGGGTCGCCATCAGGGTTCTTGGCCGGATCGGCTGCATGAGCTTTAGACAATTGCGTATCAACAAGCCACTTGATCGCCCGCTCAACATGCGTGTCGCTGGTGCCAAAAATGGCCATCAGCGTCATCGCTGCCCAGGCTGTCTGCGACGCGGTACTCCGACCAATGCCCTTTGTGGCAGGATCGATGTACGAGTGAGCCGACTCGCCGAACGACCCATCGGGGTGCTGAATGGAATGCAACCATCGCCCCGCCTCCTGAACCCAGGGGGCTTCTGGATGCACGCCGCACTTCAACGGACCAACCAGAGACTGCCACGTACCGTAGATGTAGTTCACACCCCACCGACCAATGAACGCCCCATCTGCTGTTTGCTGCGACTGAATGTACGCAACGCCGCGTTGCACGGGCAGATCATCGATGGAATATCCAAACCGTGACAAGCACTCAAGAACGCGCCCGGTAATGTCCGGACACGATGGATCCTGCATGGCATTGTGATCCGCAAACGGCACGTACTCCAGTACCTGTCGATGCCTCGTCCGATCGAACGCCGCCCAACCTCCATCCTCATTTTGCATCGCCAACAACCACTGCACACCCCGCTCGCCCGCAGCAATTGCGCGATCATCACCAGTTTGTTGCAAGGCCATAGCCACCTGCGCCGTGTCATCCACATCTGGATACCACGCATTCTCGTATTCGAAATACCAACTGCTCGCATTGCCTAGTGTGCGCACCGTGCTGGCCCAGTCACCGCGGAATGTGCACTCTTTAGCCAACAACCAATCGACTGCTGCGTCTACCGATTCATCCCCGGCTCGAAGGCCGCACGCACCCAAGGTGTACAGGGCGTAGCCCGTGTCCCACACAGGTGAAAAACACGGTTGAATCATGATGTGATCGCCTTTATCAACCATGAAATCATCGAGGTCATGTTCCGCTCGCTTCAACACAGGATGGTCCCGAGACCACCCCATGGCATGTAACGCGATCTGGAGGTAGACCATGGGCGGGAAAATGGCACCAAGTCCGATTGTTGCCGCCGAGCCGTCCTGTGAGGCACGATCAAGCATCCACTCTCGACACCGATCAAGCGATGCCTTTCGAAAGGGTGTTCCGCCAAACCTATGAAGCGTTTTCATGCACCGGTCGGCAAAGCCGAAGAATGCCGCCCAACCCGGTGGCGCATCAACGGTTTGGCCAAGCGTGTTCCTTGCATGTTCGTTGACGTACAACTCATCAATGCCGCTGGCCTGTGGCAACGACCGCGTGGGCCGCAAGGTTGTAACAATGGCAAGTGGAACGATCATCGTTCGGGTCCACGCACTAACCTTGCTTATGTGAAACGTGGACCACCGCGGCAGCAGCATGATTTCTGGTGGAATCGCTGGAATGGCATCCCAGGACACCTGCCCAAGACACGCAAGGTAGAAGTTGCTGAATGTATTGACACCCTCGGCCCCGCCCGCACTGAGTACTGCGCCGCGCGCTGCGGCCATATGTGGCGCATCGGGATCATCCCCCATCAGCTTCAATGCAAAGTAGCCCTTGACCGTTGCGCTGAGATCCATATCGGCATCGGGATACTGCCCCCATGTGCCATCTGGTCGCTGTTGCAGTCGTAGCCCTGCAGCGATTCGATCGAGCGTCTCCCGACCGGATCCGTCCATCGAGTCCGCATCCTCTTGGCCGAGGATGAACTTCATAAGCAGGTATTCGCTCTCTAGGATGGAGTCCCCTTGCAGCAGGCCACACCAGTGGCCGTCCGTTCGCTGAACCTGCCCAAGTGCCCTCATCCCCGCATTCAGAGCAGTTGAGAGCTTTCGAGGTGAAACACCTGTACTAGGCTTGCCTTGTGCTGAAGTCGACGCCATTGGGGCACAGTGTAAATATCGCCGCCACGCGACGGGGCCAAATCCGGATACGCTTGCGAACCATGCTTACCGGAACACGACGAACACAGGGCAACGCCGTCGCGGTGTCTGCGCTCAGCGAGCACCCGGACGGGCGTACGTCAATTGCTGAAGTCGCTGACACCCTTCATGAAGGCCTTCGCGGTGTTGCGCCAGACCTCGTTGTGCTCATGGCGAGCTTTCAGCACACCCGCATTCTTCCAGCTGCCGCAGCGGACCTTCGACGAACGCTCGGTGCAGGTCATCTCATTGGCGGGACAGCTGACACCGTCATGGGCGATTCCCGCGCACCAGAAGGCCGCCCCGCCGCTGTTGCCCTAGCGCTGCATCTGCCCAGCGCATCTGTTCGAGCATGGCGATCAACCCCTCGCAACCCCTTGCCACTATCTCGGCCCGATGACCTTCCTGGCACGGTTGGACTGAACGAGGAGACAGCTGGCGTACTGGTCATGGGCGACCCGTACACAACCCCCGCAAGTCGCATGGTGCCACTGCTGTCCACCTGCGCGGGTCGCCCAATTCCAATATTTGGCGGCTTGCTTTCAGGCGCTTCTCAGCCCGGTGGCAATTGTGTTCTGCTTGATGACCTTGTCCTCAACGAAGGATATGCCGGCATAACGCTTGGCAACCTCGACATCGACGTCATCTCAAGTGAAGGCTGCAAGCCTATTGGCGAGCCAGTGGTCATTACCAAGTGCGATGAGAATGTCATTCAAGAGTTAGGTGGACATCCCGCAGTTGAATCGCTGCAGAACATTGTCGATGGACTCTCCGAATCAGACCAAAACCTCGCTCGCAGTGGACTGCTCGTCGGCCAGGCGATGGACTCCAACAAAGTCCGATTCGGACGAAACGACTTTGAACTTCGCGCGGTCATGGGCGTGCATCCTGAGAAAGGTATTGCCATTGCCGCTGTGCCGCGTGTGGGCCGAACCATTCAGTTTCACGTTCGTGAACCGCGTGCCGCCGATGAAGATCTTCGGCTACTGCTCGATGCTCAATCACTGGACGATGCGCCGCCGCTTGCGGTACTTGCCACGAGCTGCAACGCTCGTGGTCAGTCGTTCTTCGGTCACGAGGGACATGACGCGGGTGTGCTTCGGGAACGCCTAGACAAGCCGCCGCTGGCTGGTTTTTACGCAGTGGGTGAATTTGGCCCTGTTGGGGACTCATCGATGGTGCATGGACAGAGCATCGTCGCTGCCATGCTCCGCACTCGAAGTTGAACGGGTGATTTTGAGCTTGAATCCATCTTTGTGTTAAATCGCGTTGGGCAAATCCCAAATTCTGATTGCCTTGGTTTGAGGCCCGCTCTACGCTGAAGTGCTCACGATTCAGGAAAGAGGAGTATTTGAGCATGTATGGGAAGACAGGAATCGCTTTGGCTGCCGCTGCCATGACAAGCCCCCTAGTTTGGGCTGGTGGCGTTGTTGTAGATGGCACCCGAGAGGCCGCGTACGGACCTCCCGCATCCACTCAGAACAACAGCACTGGCTTTGGCAACAATGACAATGATCACATTGGCTACGCAGCGGGGTCTGAGCTCGATGGTGGCAGTGTCATTATTGATAACGGCAGCCTCTTCATCCACCTTGGCGGCAACCTTGAGAGTAACTACAACAAGATTGAACTCTTCATCGATGCACGTGCTGGTGGCCAGAACCGAATTCTGGGCATCAATCCAGATGTCAGTTATGGCGCCCTGCAACGCATGGGAGACGATGGCTCTGGAAACGGCCTGACCTTCGATCTCGGTTTCGAGGCAGACTTCTACTTGGACATCACCTGTGGGGACAACGGCGCTGGCAACGGTATTTACTCGTTTGTCAACTTCGCTGAACTACGCACCTTGGGTGACGGTATCGGCGGCTACGCTGGCAGCGGCAGCTCTTACAACCTCGACAATGTCGACTACGTTGAAGCTTCCATTGGCGACTACGGAATTGCCGTGGCGATCAACAACAGTAATATCGCGGGGGTTATTGGCGGCGATGGCACTGACTGCGGCGCTCCAGATGACCTGACGGTTACGACGGGAATCGAAATTGAAATCCCGCTGTACCTGCTGGACTGGGACTTCAAAGGCATCCCATTTGATGATGTCAAAGTGTGCGCGTTTGTGAATGCCGCTGACCACAACTGGGTTTCGAACCAAGTGCTCAATGGGCTCGGTGGCAGTGCCAACATTGGTGAGCCACGCCTCGTGAACTTTGCTGAGATTGATGGCAACCAATACTTCTCCATAGGCGATATTGCGGATCCATGTGTTCCAGCGACGGTAGGCGCGTGTTGCTTCGCCAACGGTGAATGCTGGGAAGGCGTCACTGCCGTGCATTGTGATACCAGCCGTGGCCTGTGGATTGGTGAAGACATGACATGTGCCGACTGCGATCTCGGTGGTGGTGATAACTGCCCAACAGATACCAACGGCGATGGGACAACGAACGTCGACGATTTACTTGACGTAATCAGTCACTTCAATGAATTGTGCCCCTGACCCTTAACGTGTACGACATCTGCGGCTCCCGCTGCCACCGCAGGCAGAGGGGGCCGCAGCTTTTTTAGGCTGATGCTGCGATTCAAGAGAATGAAGCCCCCATACGCACAAGATTCCATTGTCGCTGAAAAAGCACGGGATATACTTGGCCGTTGTGAATCACATAGTTGAACATTGCATCTTGGCCAGCGTGGCAACAGTTGCTGCGTCATTGCACGGTGCGGCAACGGCCCAATCGTCACACGAGGGCATGGGGGCCAACGTCTGGATTGATGACGGTGGCTGGGGCACGTCCTTTCGCACATGGGCACCTCATGCTGACGTCGTCTACATCACGGGCGACTTCAACGATTGGACAACCAACACGCACCCCCTCGTGCACGAAGGTGATGGCATCTGGAGTTTGGACGTCCCTTCAGTTTGGGCTGGCACGCAGTATCAATTCGTCATGCTCAACGAGGGCAACACCTACTGGCGAAACGACCCGCGAGCCCGCAGCATGACGTCGAGCGATGGCAAGAGTGTTGTTGTCAATCCAAACCAATACTCCTGGCAACACGAATTCAGCATGCCCAACTGGAATGAGCTTGTCATTTATGAACTGCATCCCGGAACGTTCGGAGTCACGGATAACGGCATATTCCCAGGCACCTTTGACGGCATCGACGCGCATTTGGACCACATTTCCAACCTTGGTGTTAACGCGATCGAACTCATGCCGGTGGGAGAGTTTCCCGGCGATCAATCGTGGGGCTACAACCCGAGCCACATCTTCGCTATCGAGTCGCACTACGGCGGTCCTGATGGACTAAAGCGACTCGTGGATGCTTGCCATGAACGCGGCATTGCGGTCCTCGTCGACGTCGTTTACAACCACCTGGGACCCAACGATCTCGCGGCGTGGCAGTTTGACGGATGGCAAGAGAACGAACTCGGCGGCATTTACTTCTACAACGATGACCGTGCATACACACCTTGGGGGGATACGCGGCCGGACTTTGGACGCGAGGAAGTGCGCAGATGGTTGCGCGATAGCGTCTTCAGTTGGTTTGACGAATATCACGTCGATGGCCTTCGGGTAGATGGTTGCCATTGGATCGAATGGACCGATGTTGGCGTGAATCCCGATGGCTGGTCGTGGATGCAGTGGATCAATGACGAACTTGATGCGGCGTACCCTGGCCGATTCATCTCCGCAGAGGATATGAGTGACAACCATTGGATCACGAAGTCGACCGGCGAAGGCGGCGCTGGCTTTGACAGCCAGTGGGATCCCCACTTTGTGCATCCCATTCGAGAAGCTGTTGAAGGTGGTAGTGACGACTGGCGAAACATGTGGGCCGTGCACGACGCGATCATGTTTGCCTACAACGATGCCCCGATGCAACGCATCATTTTCACCGAGTCGCACGACGAAGTGGCCAATGGACGCCAGCGTGTTCCAGAGGCAATTTGGCCCGGCAACGCGGACTCGTGGTACTCGAAGAAGCGATCCACACTTGCTGCGGCAGTGCTCTTCACATCACCAGGCGTACCGATGCTCTTTCAGGGGCAAGAATTTCTAGAAGATGGCTGGTTCTCAGATGAGATCCCCCTCGATTGGGAACGTGCAGACCTCTATTCAGGCATCTCACGTCTCTACCGCGACCTGATTCACCTGCGGCGAAATCTAGCTGGGAACACCCGAGGGCTTACAGGCGAACATGTCAATGTGTACCACGTGAACGACTGGGACAAAGTTATTGCATGGCACCGCTGGTTCAACGGCGGGGCTGGTGACGATGTCATTGCGATTGCAAACTTCAAGAACGAGACGTGGGATAGCTATCGCATCGGCTTGCCCTCAGCAGGCACCTGGCATTGTCGTTTCAACAGCGATTGGGTTGGCTACGACGACTCTTACGACGACCACCCAACGTGGACGGTAGAAGCCCAAAGCGTGCCTTGGAATGACATGCCCTTCAGTGCCGAAATCTCACTCGGCGCATACACCGCTTCGATCTTCTCACAGTCGCCCCCATGCATGTGGGACCTCAATGACGATGGCATCGTCGGTGTAGATGATTTGCTGCTGATCATTGCCCATTGGGGCACGGATGGCGGTGACATTGATGGCGATGGAACAACCGACGTAGACGATCTACTATCTATCATCAATGCTTGGGGGAACTGCCCATGACCCTTGCGCGATGGACAACCCATTCTCGCAAAGGCTTCTCATTGGTTGAGCTGATGGTGGTCGTAGCGATCATCGGTATTCTGGCGTCGCTCCTCCTTGTCAGCATTTCCAAGATGGAAACGTCGGCCTACATGTCAACTGACTTGTCGCATCACCGCATGATAGCTAAGGCCAGTGCCACCCATGCAACTGACAACGAAAATCGATTGCTGCACCCGCGCACTGAAGAAACCAACCAGAATCAGATTAATGACATGGTCGGTCATCAATTTGTGCGGGAGATCATCGACAACGAAATGATTGATCAGGCGGTGATTGACGCCAATAAACGACTTTGGGTCAGAGCATATGACGAGAGCGGGATCATTCGACTCACTGACGCGGACACTGGACTGCCTGAGACGAGCCGCCAAGAGTTAACCCGCGCGTTGTCTGACGGTGCTGCATGGCAGTACATGGATGGTGATCCGTCAATCTACCGTTCACCGCTGGACCCAACGAAGATCACGCGGTCCTATTCGTTGAATGCCTTTGTCGGCACGGAACTTTGCCCTGATGAATGGTTTGGTACTGGCTATACCGACCCCTTTTATAATGAGTTCGCCATGTACGCCGTGGGAACACCCACGCTGTCGCGTATTCCCCAGCCCTCGAACACGTTCTTCTCGATTACCGAATGGGATCCAGGGCACAACTCCAGTGTGCCACCTGGTCGCAACCACCTCGGCTTCATGTTGCACCCCAATCAGGCCACGGGATATGCCAACTACCAAATCTGGCACGATATCCCGGGCTTCTGGTACGACGGCAATTACACCATTTCCATGGTGGATGGATCAACGAAATCCGTACCGGTCACTGACCCAAATCTAGTGGATGAGCTCGATGAACATCGCGTGGTCTATGACGGCGCAGATCTGAGACAGATTCAAGGGTGGATGCTGCCGGGCGTGCTTGAGTACCGATTCGACAACTGACAATTCACAAAGCGCTTACACCGACGCGGTCGCTGCAGCAGCCTTCACAGATGCTTCGAATCGATCGAGTAATTCATCTGCTTCGCTGGTAGTCATAATCATCGGCAGACGGAATCGAAGCGATTCCACACCACATGGTAGCGCGATCGCCTTGCGTTCAAACAGTGCTTTAAGCACTTTGTTGCGGCGATCAGCATTGTCAAACGTGCACGCAAGGATGGTGCCCATGCCGCGCACGCTTGTGAATTGGCCTGTCTCGCGACTGATTCGACGCATGCCCGCTTTAACGTGCTCACCCAGAGCGGTCACCTTGGCCATAAGGCCGCCTTCGATGATCAACTCGATAAAGCGCTGGCTTCGAACCATGTCCACCAAATTGCCGCCCCAAGTTGAATTGATTCGACTCGATGTGGTGAACACGTTGTGCTCAACTTCGTCTACACGGCTGCCAGCATAGATGCCGCAGACTTGGGCCTTCTTGCCAAAGGCCACGACGTCTGGAGCGACGCCGGCATGTTGCCAGATCCATGGCTTTCCAGAACCGAAGAAGCCAGTTTGGACCTCGTCAAAGCACAAGAGGCAGTCAAACTCATCTGCATAGCCCCGAAGCGCCCGCATGAATTCTGGCCGGAAGTGATTGTCGCCACCTTCGCCTTGCATGGGCTCGATCAGAATGCCTGCGACATGGCCGTGTGTGCCATCATCGTTACGCAGTACATGCTCGATTTCGCTGCACGCTCGCGCTTCCTCAGCCTCAATGTCATTGCACACTTCACCATCGAGATCGAACACACAATATGGATTGTGTACCCGCGGCCATTTAAACTTCGGGAACAGCCCGACCTTGTCCGGAAGGGTATTGGTGACACTCATCGTGTACCCAGTTCGACCGTGGAACGCTTGCTTGAAATGCAAGATCGACAAATCAGAACAATCCGCCAAATAATCACTTCGACCAAGCCGCCGCGCTTTCCAATCGAACGCCGTCTTCATCGCGTTCTCAACGGCTAATCCACCACCGGCTACCCAAAAGTGATGTGAAAATCCCTCTGGGGTCACGTGTGTTGCAAAGGTGTCTACAAACTCCGCGAGTTCTGCTGTGTACACGTCGGAGTTGGACAAATTGTGCTTCGCGGCTCGTTCAAGTGAGGCCACGAATGAGGCATCTTCAAAACCAGGGTGGTTATAGCCAAGGGGCCATGACGCAAAACAAGTGAACGCGTCGAGGTACTGCTCGTTGGTCACCGCATCGTGAATCCAACAGCCTTTGGACTGCTCCAGATCAACCACCAGTGGATAGCCATCCACAAGTTGGTGTCGAGCGAGATTGGCAAGTACCTCTGTGGGATGCATGTGGGCTCCTTGGGCTGAAAATGCGGCTCCTTGAGCCACCTAGACCGTGCATCCTACCGACTTCTGATGCCGATCCGGCGGTCCTGAGCTGTAGGATGGAAGACATGGGCATGGACACCCTTTTGCTGGACTCCGGGGCTGTTACCGAGACGCAAGTCGAGGCTGCGCGGGAGGAAACTATCCGCACGGGCGAGCGAATCGACCGAGCGCTGGTCCGAATGGGGCATGTGTCCCCCCGAGCAGTGCTCGAAGCGCTCGCGGGCCAACTAGCTATGGACATCGTTGATGTGTCGGAGATCCAACTCACCGACACGATTGCAGAACGTATCCCGTCTCGATTGGTGTTTCGTCTGCAATGTGTTCCGCTCTCAGATGACGGAGAGCGACTGCGTATCGCAACGAGCGACCCACTGCAGCTTGCCGAGCTCGATGAACTCAGGCTGCTCACTGGGCGAGACATAGAGCTTGTGCTCGCAGACGACGATGAACTTCGAAGCCTAATCCGGCGACACTATGGCGTGGCTGGAGACACGCTTGAAGCGCTGGGCAGCGGCCAAGTTGTTGCACAACCAACGGAGTCATCAGAAGACGAAGCGCAGGAAGCGAGTGTCATCAAACTCGTTCGAGATCTGCTCGTGGAAGCAATCCGCGAGCGTGCCACGGATGTCCATATTGAGCCATATGAACATAGCCTGTCTATTCGATATCGCATCGACGGCGTACTCTCGCCCGCAGGCGTCCCATCGACAGTCAATCGATTTCGAGATGCCATTACCAGCCGATTAAAAATCATGGCCGGACTGAACGTCGCCGAACGCCGACGTAGCCAAGATGGCCGCCTCGCTTTCCGCCATGAAGGTCGCGAATTCGACCTGCGTGTATCCGTCATTCCCATGGTGCACGGTGAGGGCATTGTGCTTCGGTTGCTTGAATCATCAGTAGCGCTCATGGGGTTGGAGCAATTGGGCATGGAGCCCGACACGCTGTTGCGATGGGATGATCTCATCGCACGGCCCCACGGCATTTTGCTTGTCACGGGCCCCACGGGGTCGGGCAAATCAACAACGCTGTACGCTTCGCTCAACCGAGTCGTCAGCGAATCAGTCAAAGCCATCACCATCGAGGACCCCGTGGAGTACCAACTTCAAGGTGTCAATCAGATTCCAGTGTCTCCAGATACGCTAGATTTCGCCGATGGCGTTCGGGCCATCCTCCGACATGACCCTGACATTGTCATGGTGGGTGAAATCCGCGATCGCGAGACCGCTGAAGCGGCCATTCAGGCCTCATTGACGGGCCACCTCGTCTTTTCCACGCTCCACACCAATGATGCCCCCTCCGCCATGCCACGGCTTCTTGACATGGGTGTGGAGCCCTTCTTGGTTGCATCAAGTGTCGAAGGTGTCTTGGCTCAGCGGCTCGTGCGTCGTATCTGCACCCAATGCAGGGCTCCTGGGACTGGGTGCCGCGACTGTCGGCATACGGGTTTCAGAGGCCGCGTAGGCCTATATGAGCTGCTTGAACCCGATGAGCAACTGCGTGATCTCGTCTTGGCCCGCTCAGCGTCCCCTGTGCTAGCCAAAGCTGCCTTACAAGCCCAACGGCTCATTCCATTGAAGTCGTCTGGACGTCAGAAAATCGATGCTGGCCTCACCACAGAGCAAGAAGTCGCCCGAGTCTCTTACGGGGGTTGACCTCATTGCACTGCAAGGCCCGCCGGCACGCACACGTCGAGGGGCAATGCCTGTATCTTGACGCGACTATTAGATCTGGGGAAGACTGCTTGATTCCCCGCGCCACGCTCACTCGGAGATTTCCAAATGGCCATTCGCACATCGGCTGGTACAGGCGTCATCGTCTCACTTGTCGTATTCGTTCTGCTTACCGTGCTACTCGCTGTGCTGTCGATACTGCTCTGGGGGCGGCTACGAGAAGCCCAGCAGTCTGTCGACACGGCCGATCAACACCTTGGTGAGTACGCATCAGCATCCGAGCGAACCGCTGACTGGATGGACCAGATCAAGAACAGCAGCGGCCGAAGTTCAGTCGTGGGTTTCTTACATGATGAAAATGGGGACCTCAAGGGCCTGCTCGGCGGCACTGCTAGCGAGTCAACCGACTCCATCCGCACACGCCTGACCACGCTTGGCCTGTCAACGGACAGTACCGCGTTCGACCAGATCTCCATGTTGTCTCGCAAACTCGCTGAAACGAAGACTGCTCGAAGTGAGTTAGATCGGCGTGTCATCACGGCCGAAGGCGCCGTGTCTGATTTGCAAGGGCGCTTGGCGGATGTTGAAGCCCAGCACGAAGCAGTTGCCCAAGCCGCGGCACGTGAGCTCGAACCATTCAGAGATGCCGAATCGCGTCACGATGCTCGGCTCAGTGAAGCCATCGATGCATTTAAGCAAGCCGAAGCGCGCACGAAAGATCGTCTTTCCGAAGATAAGGCAGACCTTGAAGATGAAAACGATGAAATTCGTCGACGAAATACGATTCTCACGTCACGGCTCACGGATCTTGAGTCACTGTATGCACGTGACCGCATCGAGCCAACGGACCCGAGCCTACTGAGCGACGGCCGTGTCATCGAAATTGTCGGAAGCGACCGCGTCTACATCGACCGTGGTCGTCAGGACCACGTCGTCTTGGGCATGACCTTTGAAATCTATAATGATGCAGCGCAGATTCGTCCCGACGAAGAAGGTCGAATGCCACGAGGCAAGGCCAGCGTTCAGGTGCTCAAGGTGGGCGAAACCACCTCGACGGCCAAGATCACTCGATCGGATCTTCGGCAACCAGTGTTGGCCAACGACGTCATCGCTAACGCCATTTACGACCCGAATTACACGTTCAAATTCATGGTGCATGGCAAATTCGATTTGAATCAGGATGAAGCCGCCACAGATGAAGAGGCTGGCTACTTACGTGACCGCATTCAACGCTGGGGCGCAGAAGTCGTTGAGGGCGACGCATTGCCCGGCGACTTGGACTTCTTAGTGCTGGGACAGCAGCCTGTCGAGCCAGATCGTCCACAAGGCGCATCACTTTCGCCTCAGGAGTGGCAAGACTACACGCGCAAACGACAGGTCTACGAGACCTATCAGAACCTGCTCGATTCGGCGCGTGAAGCTCGAGTACCAGTGCTCAATCAACACCGATTGGATATTCTCACTGGCCGCGCTGGTCACTGAGCGGCCGCAGCGCCCCAACGGGGTTCTTCGCATGGCTGGAACACGATCGCTTACTCGAGATCTTGCTGAGTACATCCCGGCACGAATTGTTGCCTCGGTCATCAAGTGCTTTCCCCCGGAACGCAATCAGGCCACGGCTGATGCTGCGGCGTTGGTGTACGCGCGACTTTCACCCCGACGCGTGGCACGAGCCCGCGACAACGTCAACCGATCGTTCCCCGAGTGGACACCTGAGCAGTCACATCACATCGCCATAGATTCGATCAAACACCTATTTCGCCTGGCGTTAGTAGACGCCATGCAGATGGATCGGTTCATTCATCCGGATCAATGGTGGAAACATGTCGACATGCGAGATGCCCGTTCAGCACACCAAACGCTCATTGGTGAGCAGCCCGCCATCATGGTGACGGGCCATCTAGGAAACTGGGAGCTGATGGGGTATACCCTTTCGATGCTTGGTGTTCGCCTGAACGCTATTGCTCGGCCGCTTGATAATCGGCTACTGAATCGCTGGTTGTTGGGTATTCGTGAAGCATGGGGGCTACGCGTGCTTACCAAGTTTGGCGCGTCTCAAGAGATGCAGTCCATACTTCAACGTGGCGAACACCTCGGCTTTATCGCTGACCAGAACGCCGGTGATCGCGGTACGTTTGTTCCCTTTTTTGGTCGCTTGGCATCCGCCTACAAATCCATTGCGCTTCTTGCAATCACGCAAAATCTTCCGGTTGTGGTGGCTGCTGCTTTCCGAACTGCCCCAGGACTGCACTATCAATGGCGTGTGCAAGAGGTCATTGAGCCGCACCAGTGGGCTGATGTAGACAACCCCGTGTACTGGCTCACCGCACGCTATACGTGGGGACTGGAGCAATTGGTTCGCAGTGAGCCCAGCCAGTTCTTGTGGCTGCATCGACGGTGGAAGAGCCGGCCCCGCCATGAGCAAGAGGGTGCCACCATGCCTCCGCTGCTTGAGCGTCAAATTCAAGGACTCAATTGGTTGTCAGATGACCAAAGGCTCGCAATCATCGAGCAGTCCAACGCAGAAGCCTTTGACCAGCCTAAGGCCAAACCCTGAGACTCCCCCACATGGACGCGACACTTCACAATCGCAGAGTTCTCGTCGTTGATGATGATGATGATATTCGTGCAGCAATTGTGCTGGCACTTGGGATTGATGGGGCATTGGTCACTGAAGCGGCCGATGGAAACGCAGCTGTAGCGGCCTTGTTGAACGATCCACCCGAGGCCATTGTGCTGGATCTGATGCTGCCTGGCCGCAGTGGCTTCTTGGTGCTGGACGAGGCCAAATTGCTCCAACCTCCGCCCATAGTCATCATGGTGACCGCAAATGAGGGCCGACGACACGAGTCGTATGCTCGGACGCAGGGTGTAGATGATTACTTCGTCAAGCCAGTACCCCTTGCAATGCTCTCCAAAAGGCTGGCAGACTTGCTCGCCGATCGGTCCTGCTAGGATTGGCAGATTCATGGCACAACAATTTGTCATCATGGCTCGAGAGGGAGACGGCGCCACGCCTCTAGGCACGCGTGGGGAAGTTATCGATCGACTCGCCTCCATGAACACCATGGCTGAAGAGGCCGGTGAAGATGTGCTCTGGGGCCCGGGAATTCGAATTGATCTTCCGCCGGAACAAGACCCAGTGACCCAAATGCTCTTGGGGATTGTTGAAGAGGAAATCGCTTGGCTGGTCATCATGCGGCTCGGTCGCGAGTGCAATTGGCGCATTATCGACATGGAGACCGGTCAGGAACTGGAACCTGAATGACCCACGCCGCTGAGCAAGCGGACCACAGCCCGACACAAGGCCTGTGTGTCACGCGCAAACACGGCGACGAGGCGCTTCATCGAGCAGCAGTCATGGCCGTGGACTATCGAGGCGATGTCACACTGGAGCTCATAACCGGTGACCCGATTGCGTGCTTCGTCTTCGACTGCACGCACAAGAGTGTTCGGTACATGACCGCTAATGGTGACCGAGAACAACGTGCAATAGACCAGATCCATGCGGTTCGATTCAGTGGCAAGGACACCGCTGCGGGCATGACATTCGATCGGTGGATTGAGCGATACGTGGAGCGCACACTTGCGGGCGATGACGCCTCACTGCACGAGTCAGAAGACGGTTAAAGCCTCCGAAGGGAACGTTCTGGGGCACTATGCAGCGAGGCGATCTCGCAAAGCTACGTCGATAGCGATCCACTGGCCACCGCCTGGGCCATCAAAGACAACCGACTCAACACCCTGTCCACGCAAGCGAAGCAGTATGGCGCGAAGATCCTCTGGCTCTAGGGCAACGACACATGCATCTGGATCGCTCACGAGCCGTGGGCCCATCGTCGAAGCGCGAGCAGTCGCTCGGTGCATGTCCGTGAACAAACGCAAACAAGGTTGATCGTTGACAATTTCAACCAATGGGGCTGATGGGGAAACAGGGTCTCGGAGCACAAAAAGCTGGCCAATTGGCTGGACATTGGTCACCTCCCCGGCCTGCCGGAGCGCACCGGCGACCGCTTCAAGCGGTAGCCGAACACTGTCTGGTCCATGATTGATACGGACCCAGTTGAGTCCTCGCCCGGCAAGTCGCGTCAGCAGTGCCGCCATATGGGATGGTGAACAACTTGCGGAGCAGACGTCCGTGTCAAGCGCCCCGGCAATCCACCCATGGACGGCTTGATTGGCCTTTCGCCGAGTAGTGAAGATCAAAAGGACTGGCACGTCGTCTTCGAGCACGAGGTAGGGCATTGGGTCACCGTCGCAACCAAGCACCGGCAGATGCCATCGCGCATGGGCTGCGCATCGCTCCACAGCCATTCGAGGGCCCGTGGCATTGCTGATTCGAGGGGCGGCATTCAGACGATCATTGTCGTGCTTGGGCATCTTTGATTCTCCGGGAGAGCGCTGTAAGGGCCTCCTGTCCGAGAATCAACAACGTGCCTCACCCATTCACGGTTCGGCAGAAACTGCAATTCGATGTCCCTCACCGAGGTCGGCAAGCTGATATCCGGGCCGTCCAGGCCACCAGGGCACTGCTCCAATGGCACTTTTTTCCTCCATCGCCGCCTGATCAACCATCGCTTCAAGCTCTACGAGTCGCCCAGTGCCCCAAATGGTAGGCACGCAGGCAAGAAGCCCCCGCGTATAGGGATGCGACGGATGATCAAAGACCAATCGAGCCGGGCCGCTCTCGCAAATATGGCCACTTCGCATGACGATGACATAATCTGCCCACGTGGCAACACATGAAACGTCGTGTGTCACCAACAGCACTCCTGCCCCCTGCGTTGCCGCAAGAGAAAGCCGGTCCAACACAATGCGCCTTGTGACAGGATCAAGCGCTGTCGTGGGCTCGTCCGCCAAGACGAGCCCTGGACCAGCAGCGAGCGCCATAGCGACGAGGACCCGCTGCCGCATGCCGCCGCTGAGTTGATGCGGCCATGCCCTCAACAGCGATCGAGCATCAGGCAATCCCATTTCTTGCAGTGAGGCTTCGCACCACTGCGTAGACGTATCTGCACCTGTGCGACGCGCTCTTGCCTCGATAAGTTGAGCCCCAATTCGAAGCACCGGATTCAAGGCTGTCATTGGTTCTTGGAAGATCATGCCAATATCGATGCCGCAGCGGCTTCGGCGATCGGCAGCGGACAACTCACTGACGAGTTGCCCATCAAGCCTGATGTGGCCGCCCCTCTGCCCAACTCCCGGAGGAAGCAATCCAGCAACCGCCAGAAGACTCAATGACTTGCCGCTGCCACTCTCGCCAACAAGCGCCGTCCGGCTGCCTGCGGGCACATCGAATGAAACGCACTGCACAAGGTCGTCTCCGCTCTGCGACACCAGATGAAGCGACTCGATGGACAGTCGGGGCATCATGCTTGCGAATCCGCATATCGAGGATCAGTGCGAGCACGTAAAGATTCGCCCATGATGGTCAACGCCACCAGCGTCCCAGCGATGAGCATGCACGGTGGCACGAGGAGCCACCATCTGAATCGCACTGGATTCAGTTCCGAAAGGCCGTTGGCTGCAAGTGCACCCCAACTTGGCAGTGGCTCGCGGACACCGATCCCCAGAAATGAGAGAAAGGCCTCTGCCAACATCGCAGTAGGCACAATGAGCGCCGTATAGGCCAGCACCGGTCCCGCCAGCCAGGGTAAGTAGTAGCGACGAAGTAGCCGCCAACGACCCACCCCCGCAACCTGGGCAGCATCAATAAACGGACGAACCTTCAAGCTTAATACTTGCCCACGAACAACACGCGCCAGTGTCAGCCAACCAACCGCCCCGATGGCAATGAACAACGCAAACAGATCAAGGGCTAAGCGTGCTGTGCCCGATTCGATGCCCAATCGTTCACGCACCCCATCAAATGCAACCGCTAAAACAACAACCAGCAACACCGAAGGTAGCCCGTACAGCACATCGACGATGCGCATCAGTAGTGCATCGACTCGGCCACCGGCAAGCCCCGCAACAATCCCCCATGCCGTACCCAACACCAGAGCAATGCCCGCTGCGCACAGGCCCACGAGTAAGGAAATGCCGCCTCCTAATAAAAGTCGCGAGCATAGATCCCGGCCGAGTCGATCTGTACCCAGTACTGCCTCAGGAGAGGGAGCCTGCAACGCAAGCGCTGGATGCGTTGCTTCAAATCTGCGGGGCGATGATGCATCCGTACCGATGCGGGCCAACGTCCAAGGAAGCGATAGCACAGTGGCTAAGGCAATGAAGGCCAGAAAGCCCCCAGCCAGCCAGTGTCCAAAGTGTCCGGATTGGCTCATGGCCGATGCAGGCTACCCCGCTTGGCATGGAAAAGATGCCAGGCACCTTGGCCACGTCACGTAGAGGTCACTATTGTCCGGTGAGTGATTCGATGCGATCTTGAACGATTGCGTCCAGATTGGCCTGATCAACCTCGATCTCAAGATCCAATTGCTCAAGATGCTCATGCAGCCGTTGCGCAAAGAGCACGCGATTATCGAGGTTGGTCATGACCTGTGCACGCACCATCGCTTCCAGTTGGGCCCGAAGCGAGTCACGCATCACGGCATTCTGTGGGCTGGCATCCATCGCTGCACGACGGGCTTCAACGGCCAGAGCTGCCACAGTTGCTTCCAGATGCAGCTCTCGGATCTTGTGTTGATACAGCTCGGGGTCATCGCCCCGAAGGTCAGCCAAACCAGACAACATGGGGCCAAGTCGCCGAAGCACGATTTCAAAGCCCTCTGGGTCGAGCTGGCACATGGACCGAAGTTGCCCCGCAAGCGATGGATCGATTTGATCGGCAACATCCAAATAGCGATCAATGAAGGCTGACTTATCGGTATTGGCTGCATCGCTGGCATCAACTTGGACACTGCTACGAACGCCCATAAGGAGCGAGCCAACAACAGCAACTGTCATCCACAACCCCAATGGGTGAGCCTGTCGTTTCAATTGGGTCATGAAGCACCTCCAGCAATGTGGGTCACGGTGAGTAATTCAGATTCGACGCGATCGAGCGGGCTTGTATCGCCAACCAAACCAAGCATGCCTGATCGGCCAGTGCCAACCGTATGGACGACCGTCTCGAGATCCCCTACTGCGTCGTCCCAACCTATGTCGCGAACCTGCAACAGGGTCAACATCGCATCATCACGCCAACGAAATGGACCTGATGCGACCAGCATGCCACTAGGCCGATCGCCTGGAGCTAGTGCAATTGGCAAACCCGAAGGACTGATGGGCTTTGGCCCGGGCATACTCCAGAACACTGCGATAAGTGCCACGGCGAGCATTGCTGCAACAGCCACCCGAGACAGCACAACAGACAATCGCAAGCGATGGGCCTCACGGGCCCGACCCGATGCCAATAAGGGCATACTGGCAGCAATGACACGCTCGACGAGGCCCTCGGGGACCGGCGTTGGTGGCGTGCTATCCAAATGCCCTGTAACTCGACGATCAGCGTCGGTCATTCGGGAATCGCTCTGTGCGTTGTGATCAGATTTGTGCATGCGTCAGTACTCCAACGTCAAGGAATAGTCGATTATTGCTCGTCTTGTGGCCCCAAAGCGGATTCTCCCAATTCATCACCCAATTCCTCTCGAAGTCGCCGCACAGCCCTGAAATGGCGTGCCAGCAGTGTGCCCACAGGTGCATCAAGTAACTCGGCAATCTCTTTGAAACCCAATCCTGCAACATGCCGCAGGTGCAAGATCTCCTGATCTTGCTCAGAGAGGTCCCTTACGGCATCCCAGAGCGACGCGGCGGTATCTGGGTCAACCTTGCTGTAAGCAGCACGATCTTCACGCCCTGAGCGCTGGGCTTGGGGAAACCCAACATCGCCAACTGGCCGCGCCTGCCGCCCACGCCTGCGCATTTCATCTCGCAACTTGTTCATGGCGATTCGGAAGACCCAGGCCTCAAATCGTCCCTGCTCGACGTAATCGTTGATCCGAGCTGCGATCGTGCAAAACACCACTTGCGTGATCTCTTGGGCCAATTCGTCATCGCGAGTGTTGGCAGCGATTAAACCATGAACCCGAGGGCCCAACTTGGCCACGATGGTGGCCCACGCCTGGTCGTCACCCGCGGCGGCCTGCTCCAGCAAATTGGAATACTCGTTGGACAAGGTTCCGTCGCCGATGAATGAATGGGCCTAGATCTCAATTCGAGCATCGCTGGAGGTCTACACTGCCGACATCCATGCTCAACCTGCTGCAGGATACGGTCGCGACCCATGTTCCCGTCGGCATCCCCCTTGCAATCGCCCTCTTGTTGGGTGGCTTGGTGGCGCTGCTGGCCGGCGGACACGCGCTGGTTGAGGGTGCTGCTGCCTTAGCTCGGCGGCTGGGAGTCAGTCCGCTGATGATCGGCCTAACGATCGTGGCCTTTGGCACGAGCGCTCCAGAATTGGCTTTGAATGTCATCGCCGTGGCAGGCTCCCCTGAGGGTGCGGCACTGGCCTGGGGCAACGTCGTGGGGTCGAACATGGCCAACATCGCTCTGGTGCTGGGCCTTGCCTGCCTGCTGAAGCCACTGCGTGTGAAAGGCAAAGCACTCCGACGAGACATACCGTTGCTGCAAGTGGTCACGATCGGCTTCATCGTGCTCCTCTTGGTGACACCCCACGTCTCAGGCCACCAGGGGCTCTCTCGCATCGATGGTGGACTTTTGCTTGCAGGCTTCATCGCTGTGACTGTTGTGTGGTACGTCTCCGGTCGACGCGCAAAGGATGGGCCACTCGTCCACGAGATAACTGACCACCTCCCCGAAGCTCAGCAATCACTCTTGGTTTCAATCAGCTTGGTGGTTGGAGGACTTGTCTTTCTGCTTTGCGGCGCGTGGGCGGGCAAAACGGGGGCGGTCGATCTGGCAACGCACTTGGGCGTGCCTGAAGTCATCATCGGACTGACCATTGTGGCGGTGGGGACCAGCCTTCCAGAGGTTGCTACGGCCATCATTGCCACCCGTCGAGATGAAACGGATCTTGCCGTAGGCACTGTCATTGGATCAAATTTGTTCAATCTCGTGCTTGTGATGGGCGCCAGCGCCCTGATACGTCCAATTCCCCTCCCCCCCGGAGGCATATTCTCCTTGGGGGCGATGTTCGCATTCACGCTCTCGCTGTTGGTGGTCTATACACCCCGTAGGCGACTTGGCCGAGCTTGGGGCATGACCATGCTCATAGCTTGGGTTGGCGTGATCAGCTGGCTTGCGTTCGGCACCATCTAATCAAAGCGGATCGAGCGTCTGGACCACACACAAACATGGGCCGCCTTAGGCGGGCAAGTCATCCCATCCACCATCACCCACTGGAGCTGGTGGAGGCCCTGGGTCCATGTGTGCCGGACCAGGGTCTGACCAAGACGGCGATGGGGTTCCCATGCCCGGCCCTGATCCCAGCTCAACAAAGTTCTGGAATCGAGTGCTCGAGGATTCCCACGACAAACGAATACGCCCAGTTGGACCATTACGTTGCTTGGCGATGATGATGTCCGCCACATTCAGCATGTCGGGGTGTTCTTCCTTCCACTCGTCATCTGTGTGGTAATACGCCTCGCGATGCAGCAACAATACGACGTCGGCGTCCTGCTCGATTGCACCGGACTCGCGTAGATCACTCAACCGCGGCTCGTGGTTTTCTCGCTGCGTCGCGGCACGGTTGAGCTGACTCAAACACACCACTGGCACATGCAACTCACGAGCAAGTGCCTTCACACCGCGGCTGATCTCACTGACCTCTTGTTGTCGTGACTCCGTACGGCCGCCGGTGTGCATCAACTGCAGGTAATCGATCATGATGGCCTTGATGCCATGCTGTTGGTGCATACGACGCGCCTTGGCGCGAAGTTGCAACAACGTCAGGGACGGCGCATCGTCGATATACAGCGGCGCAGCTTCGAGTTCACCACATGCTGCAAACAGCGCGGTGTACTCTTCTTTGCGAAGTGCTCTTGATCGCATACGCTCGCCGCTGATCCCAGCACGTGCACACAGCAGACGTTGCACGAGTTGTTGGGCGCCCATCTCCAAACTGAACACCCCGACAGCCTGATTGGATGTCGCCATGTTCTCGGCAATGTTGAGTGCAAGAGCCGTATTGCCCATCGAAGGCCGGGCTGCAAGAACCAACATCTCGCCAGGCTGCATGCCACCGAGAATGGTGTCGAGGTCGCCAAAGCCTGTGGAAACACCTGAGAGCGCCTGGCCATCGGTATTTTCTAGCCGCTCCACTGTTTCGCGAATGAGCGTTTTAAGATCCGCCGTTCGCCGAGTATCAGCCTGCTGTGCAATTTCAAATATTCGGCGTTCAGCTTCATCGAGCAATTTGCCCGCTTCATCTGGCCGCTCGTGTGCATCACGAAGAATGTCGCGCGCTGCCGCGATGAGTTGCCGCAACATCGACTTCTCACGCACAATTTTTGCGTAGTGCGTGGCGTGTGCCGCTGTGGGCGTGCCCTCAACCAACCGCATGAGGTAGTCGGTACCGCCAACTTCCTCAAGCGTGCCGCGATCGGACAGCACCTGTTGCAACTGCACCAGGTCAACGCCTTGCCGCTCATCGTAGAGTGCGACCATGGTCTCATACAGTTCGCCATGGCCAGGCCGAGAGAAGTCTTTACGCCCACTGAGCATCTGTACGACTTCACCGCATGCATGCGGCTCGAGCAGGATCGCGCCTAGTACGCTCATCTCTGCTTCGATTGATATGGGAGGCGGCATTTCCGACAGCATGGTCGCAACTGCGCGGCCTCGACGCTGCTCTCCCGAGGAGCCCTGCTTGGAAGGCCGCTCCCGGTTGGGGCTCTGCCCTTGATTTAAACCCGTCATCTGCTCTTCCGCCGCCAAACTACGCTTGGCGGCCACAGGGGATGATTAGCCGTGGGGCATCTCGTCCGTGCCCATGAAGGACGCTTCCAACTCTATCTCATCGGTATCAACTGCTCTTCGCATCAACCGACCTACTTTGAATTTGACCGTCTTGCGTGCTGGTACCGGAACACGTTCAAGTGTTCTTGGGTTCTGCGCCATTCTTGCAGCTCGCTCGCGAATCTCGAACACGCCAAAGTCTCGGAATTCCAGCCTGTTGCCGTCGCCGAGTTCATTGATGACATTGTCTAGAAACGATTGAATGACATCTCGCACTTCCGATCGCTTTAGATCGGTCTGATTTGCAATGCGGTCAACGAGATCCTTTTTCGTGATGGTCCCCATCGGTACTCCAGCTCCCACTGTCGAATTCCTAGAGCTCAGCAGAACGACGTGCGCCGTTCTCGGCTCCTTTGCTCCCGAGTCCAGTATGAGCCGCCAAGTGGGTCTGCGTCAAGGATGACTGCCCCTAATCCACCAGAGGATTCCGCCTTCTGGGAAAATAGTGCACCTGAGCAGGTAGACTGGCCATATAAGGCAGCCTCCATCCCCTAGCTGTCCACGAAGCATCCAACATGGACGTCATTATTTGCGGCGGAGGAGATATCGGTGGTTCTGCAGCAGAAGTGCTTGCAGCCGCTGGTGATGCAGTCACGATCATCGAGTCGGATGATCATCGAGCTTCGGATCTCGCTGACAACCTAGACGTTGCGATCGTTCATGGCTCTGGCAGCACAGCTGACACCTTGCGGGCAGCTGGGGTTGCGCACGCTGACGCAGTCATCGCCACCACAGCAACGGATGAAGTGAATCTTGTCATCTCAGCAGTGGCCCATGCACTTGGTGCTGCCAGCACGATGGCACGCGTGGACCACAGCGGATTGTTGCGAGATGCCTCTCTTGATTACGCTGGGATCTTTGGCGGCGGTCGACTCTTTTCTCCGGACCGTGCCTTGGCACGAAGCATGGCGGCTCGAATCCGGCACCCCGAGGCAAGTGCGATTGAGCACTTTGGTGGCGGCATTGAGATGCAGCAGTTTGAGGTTGCCCAAGGCGCCTCCGCATGTGGAAAGAAACTGATGGATATCAGCATGCCACCAGGTACCCGGCTGGCAGCCTTGACGCGTGAAGATCGAACACGATTGCCCACTGGCGACACCCGGGTGCTCGCGGGTGATCTTGTCTTGCTCGCTGCTGAACAAGATGCCATGCAGAATGCGTGCGATCTGCTTGGTACTGGATCATTTGGTCGACGAAGAATCGCGATCCACGGCAGTGGCCCGGCAGCGATTTGGCTCTGTCGAATGCTTGGCCCAGCAGCATTTGACGTTCGACTTTTTGAGCCCTGTCGCGAACGTGCGGAATACATTGCCGAACAACTCGAACACGTCACTGTGCTCTGCAGCGATCCCGCTCGGCCAGAGGTGTTTGACGAAGAGCATCTGGAACAAATCGATGCCTTCGTTTCAACTGGTACCGATGAACAAAATCTATTGGCGTGCGGCCACGCTGCCCGTATGGGGGTACCGCAAGTCATGCCTGTGCTGCGTCGGGGCGAGTTTGCCCCGCTTCTTGAGCGATTGGGCATTGGGGAGTCGTTCAGCCCCCGAGTGGCAGCAGTTCGAGAAATCACACGATTTCTTCGATCCACCTCCTTTGAACGCATGGGGGAATTTGTCGGAGGATCGCTGCTCCTTGCGCGATGCCCACTGGGTAAAAACTCCCCTCTGGCCAAGGGCATGCTCAAAGATGTCCACATTCAACCGCCAGTCGTCATTGCAGCGGCTGAACGACATGACGGCACCGCATTCGTGCCCGGGCCTGACACTCAATTGGAAGCAGGCCGCCGGGTCATGGCTATTGCGGACCCCGATGATGAAGCGCACTTGCGGACACTGCTTGATGCAGGAGGCAGCACGTGAATACGCGCTTTCTCGCGGCGCAACTTGGCCGTGTTGCGCAACTTCTTGGCGCTGTACTGAGCAGTATTGCCGTGCTCTTTGTCATCGTCCCTGGGGAGGGCATGACCTTCATCGATGTCGGCGAGTTGTGCTTGTTGGCCACTGGCGCTGGATCACTGATGCTGGGCACTGGACTGTGGCTCTATGGGCGAAGTGCACTACAGATTCGAACCACAGACCTCCAAGGTGATGCCTTGGTTCGGCCCTATCGAATGTCGAGGCGCGAAGCAGCGTTGCTGACGACTGTTACGTGGGTGGTGGGCGGATTGATCGCAGCCACACCATTCCTACTGTGGGCAGCATTTGCGACAGATGTGCCCAGCGACCACCCATTTCACAGCAGCATCAACTGCTTCTTTGAATCCATCAGTGGGCTGACGACAACAGGCGCAACTGTGCTTACAGACATCGAATCGCTCCCCCGCTCGTTGTTGTTTTGGCGGTCGATCATCCAGTGGCTTGGTGGCCTGGGCATTCTGGTGTTGTTCGTTGCGATTCTCCCTGGCCTTGGCATCGGTGCAAAGCGCCTGTTCCGAATTGAGTCACCAGGGCCAACGCCCGATGGTCCACGGCCATCCGTGCGAGATGCAGCTCGAACGCTATGGCGGATCTACGTCGGATTGACAGTCGTGATGTTCCTGCTGCTAATGATTGGCGGCATGGGTTGGTTTGATTCAGCCAATCACACGTTTACCACGCTGGCAACGGGTGGTTTCAGCACACGTAATGCCAGCATCGCCCGACCCGAAACCATGTTTGTAGAAGCGGTCATCGTCGTCTTCATGGTGCTGGCGGGTTCGAATTTCGGCGTGCTGCATGCGGTCTTCAAAGGTCGATGGCGATCCATGCTTCAAGACACCGAATTTCGCGTGTATTTGGGGCTACTTGCCATCGGGAGCATCGTGACAACCATTGCCTTGGTGACGGCCGGGGACGGAGTTGTGCTCTCCAATGGCGACACTATGGCCGCGACCACTGGGGAGTCCGCCCGGGCCGCGGTGTTCACGGTCGTCTCCCAACAGACCACAACTGGATTCAGTACCTACAACTGGGACTTGTGGCCCTTCGCGGCCAAGGCATTCATCGTATTGCTCATGTTTGTCGGTGGATCGGCCGGGTCAACCGCCGGCGGCGTGAAGGTCATCCGAGTGTGGATTGCATTTCGCGTGTTGTGGGCGGAACTGGAGCGATTCTTCCGGCCAGATGTTGTGCGGCCGCTACGCGTGGGCGGGCAGATTGTTGACGATCGGCAGCAATTAATGGTGATTGTCTACGTCTTGGGCACGGTTGCGCTGCTCGGACTGGGTGCGGTTGCATTGATGGCCCTGGAATCCGAGGCGACCGACATCACGTTCGCCACGGCAGCGACGGCGAGCTTGGCGACCATTTGCACGGTGGGCCCTGGCATGGAGGCCGTGGGCGCTATTCGGAATTATGCCTGGTTCAGCGATGCATCAAAGCTGCTGCTGTGCCTGTTAATGCTCATCGGCCGCTTGGAAGTATTTGTCATCTTGGCGTTGTTGCAGCCCAAGTTCTGGCGGAGCCAGTAACTCGAACGCCAATCTCTGCAAGTCACATAGGCTTTTCGTCGCAGGTCTGGTCGTAGACCTCAAGCAACTTGGCCTTGTCGAAGACCATTTCATTCCGAGTAAGCCCCACCACTTCATACCGCGGGGTGAGCTCGATTGCATCGACCGGGCAAGCTTCCTCGCACATCCCACAGAAAATACACCGCAACTCGTCGATGTCGAATTGCTTGGGATACTTCTCGCGATCTTCCCACGGGGAAGGCTCGCCAACGATGTGAATGCAATTTGCCGGGCAAGCCGTAGCGCACATAAAGCAGGCCACACACCGAACACGGCCGTCCTCATCTCGATTAAGCCGATGAACCCCGCGAAAGGTCTCGCGGCACTGACCACCATCCTCCACGTCGCGGTCATCCCGTTTCTGTTCCGGATACTGCACGACGTGGATGTTCTTGGTGTTGGTGCCGTCGCGGCCCACATTGCCAAGCAAGTGCCGGAAGGTCGTTCCAAGCCCCTGGAAGATGGCCGGCAAAAACAATCGCTCTGCTCGGGTCAAGGGCGCGGGGGAAACGTCGACGATGTCACTGGGATCAATGGCCATGAGGCGTACATGATATCGATTTGAGCATCACTCCTGAACCAGTCGTTGAATTTCACCTGAGTTGCAGCCTGAGGGGTACCATCGAGTGATGCTTCCACGCAGTGATGGTTCCAAAGCATCTGGAACAGATAATGCCCACTTTCTCCGTTCGGCAACGATGGGCTGGACGCTGGTATGCGAGATTATCGCGGGCGTTTTGCTGGGCATGGGGGTTGACTGGCTTGCCGGCACGAACCGAGTGTTCTTGATCATCGGCGCTATCGCTGGGCTCATCGTCGGTATGACCTCATTTATCAGATCGGCAATGAGAGAAAATCGTCGTCTGGCACGAGAGCAAAAGCGGCGATCATGACAGACGTTCCAGCCCCTCAGCCTCTGGTGAGCCTCCCGCAAATCGCGTTGGTGAGAGCGAATTGCGCCAGTGCAGCAGTTGCCGCTGCGATAGCCTCCCTAGGTGCCTTGGTGGTTGGACAGGGCATCACGGCAGCTGGAGAAGCTGCTCTTGGAGCCACTATCGCCGGGGGCGTTGCCCTAGGTGGGACGATGCTCCTGCGGCCCCGCCGCCAAAGGCCAATTCTGACGTGGGCCTCGCTGCTGATTGTGCTGGCAACTGGACGCTTGATCGTGTCCGGCGGGCTCTGCCTGTTGCTATACTTCGCGGCTCAATTGCCGGTGGCTCCGCTGCTCATCGGCATGCTTCTGACCCTTGCAATCGTGCTGTTTACAGAAACTCGAATCGCCGCCAATTGCTTCAAGCAAGTGACCCCGACAGCGACTACCAGCGAACCGGAAGCCTGAAGAACCAATGATCGAACTGCTCGCTTCAGCCAACCCAGTCGAACACGTCATGGACAAGCCCGTGATCTCTTGGGTCACGCTGCACATGACCAGTTTGCTCGCCGCTGCAATCATCGCAATGGTCATGTTGCTCTGGGCTGCAAAGTCCATCAGCACCGGCACCGAATCACTGGGCATACCTCGGTACTTGACGCGTGGAAGATTGCCGCAACTGATCGAGGTAATCACGCTCTACCTGCTAGAGAACGCTATTCGACCAATCTTGCGGGAAGATGCTGATCGATACACCCCATTTCTACTGTCGCTGTTCTTCTTCATTCTGTCATGCAACCTGTTTGGACTGGTCCCCTTTGGAGACTTGCAACACACTGCTGGCTTACTGATGGGCTCGGAAGACAAATGGGCTCTGTTCGGCGGTACGGCAACGGCGAATCTGGCGGTAACAGGCGGCCTTGCCCTGTTCTCATTCATCGCTATTCAGTACCAGGGATTCCGCTCGCTGGGCATCAAAGGTTGGCTCGGCCACCTCACCGGTGGCGCACCGTTGTATTTGCTACCCATCATGCTGCCTGTGGAATTGCTTGGGCTGGTCATCAAGCCCGTGGCATTGTCCATCCGTCTATTCGCAAACATGCTCGCAGGACACACGCTGATGGCTGTGCTGGCCTCCTTTGGCATGATGGCCTGGTTGGGCACCGAAAATTACTTCATGGCAGGTTCGATCGAACTGGTTTCGATCATCGCCGCAATTCCGATTTCGTTCCTTGAATTGTTCGTCGCCTTTCTGCAGGCGTTCATCTTTATGTTCCTCACATCAGTGTTCATCGGACAGATGACCCACTTCCATGATGAGGCGCACGACGACGACCATGAGTCACCTGTCACCACCATGGAGAAGGCCTCCACGAATCTGGCGACAGCCTAAGTTTCAGCTATTCATGGGAGCCGTGCAGTGGGCCGGCTCCCTCTTCCTTCTCAGGCAACGCACCCACGGCGTTGAAACAGGGCCAACTCGGCCCACACTGCAAAGCACTTCGAAAGACAGCCATGAAGAACATTGTCATGACCGCACTGGCGCTCCTTGGAATCGCGATTATCGCAGACCCTGCGATGGCAGCAGAAGGGGCCGCCGCCGTCACTGGAACTGGCTCCGGCCTTAAGGGCATTGGTGGCGGCCTCGCTGCCGGCCTCGCCGCCGTTGGCGCTGGTATCGGCATCGGCCTCATCGGTGGCAACGCCGTGCAAGCCATTGCCCGCCAGCCCGAAATGGTGGGTTCCATCGGAACAAACATGATCATCACCGCAGCCCTCGTCGAAGGTGTCGCACTCTTCGCCGTGGTCGTTGGCCTGTTGGCCATCCTCGGCTGATCTGAGATACGTCGTCATCCGGGGCCCTGCTCTTCAGGGCCCCGGATCGCACGGCCCTTTCCCGGAGCAACACGATGCTGCATTTCATCGCAGCCGACGCAGCCGCCAACCCGGTCAACGTCGAGCTCATTTCGCTGATTACCACAATCGCGATCTTTCTGATCTTCTTCCTCGCCGCTGCGTGGCTGGTCTGGCCAAAGATCCTTGCGGGTCTCGATGACCGCGAGCGAAAGATCCTGAAGGAAATCGAGTCGGCCGAAGCCGCTCGCACCGAAGCCGCGGAATCTCTGGCCCGGCAGGAAGCAGCGTTACATGAAGCTCGCCGAGAGGCCAAGGCCATGCGTGAGCAAGCTAAGACTGACGCGGAGACCTATGCCCGTGATCTGCGGACGCACGCTGAAGCAGAACTCGAAGCACTACGCAAGCAGGCTCATCGAGAAATCGACTCTGCTCGCGAAGCAGCCCTCAGCGACTTGTCAACGCATGCCGCCTCGCTTGCCACAGCTGTGGCGGGACGCATTATTGAGCGTGAGTTAACTGCTGCTGACCAGCAAGATCTTGTCACATCGTCGTTAAAGGAGATGGCCGCAGCCTCTGTAGGCTGAGCCAGAACCAATGTCCGCAACTGCCGACAATATCGCTCGAGTCTACGCCCGAAGCCTCTTCGAGTTGGCCCACGCAGCCCAAGGGCAGGACAAGATCCTTGAGGTGACGGATGAACTAGAGCAGATCCTGCAGTTAGCGAGATCTGACAAACAGTTTGCCCAATTCATGAAATCACCGGTCGTAGACACACAACGACGAGGCGCGGCCCTTCGGGTCATCCTTCAAGACCGGGTCACCGATCTGACGCTTCGGTTTCTCCTTGTGCTCAACGACAAGCAACGTCTGAATCACTTGGACGCTATCCACACCGCATTGCTTGACCTTGTCAATGAAGCGATGGGGCGTGTTGAAGTGGATGTATGGACCGCAGTGGCCATGAATGAAGCCACTATGCAGACGCTCAGCGACGGCCTTCGCACCATGTTGGGCAAGGAGCCAGTGGTCCACGCACAGGTGGATGCTTCTATTCTTGGCGGCCTAAAATTGAGAGTCGGCGATCGACTCATTGACAACTCCGTCGCAGCCCAACTGCGACAACTGGATCTCTCCATTAAACGCGGCGCAGCCCATCGAATTGCCGGTTCGGTTGATTCGTTCATCGAGGGTTCGCCCTCAAGTACCCCGGAGACGGGAACAAAGACCACAGGATTAGAGTCGTGAAGATCAAAACCGACGAAATTACCGTTGTCATCAAGCAGGAGATCGAACAGTTCTCCAGTGAACTCGAAGTGGCCGAGGTCGGCCGCGTTGTCGAGGTTGGTGACGGCATTGCCCGCATCTACGGACTAGCCAAGTGCATGGCCGGTGAACTCCTGGAGTTCGACACTGACAAAGGTGCCGTCATGGGCCAGGCGATGAACTTGGAAGCCGACACGGTTGGTGCCGTGATCTACGGCGACTACCTCACCGTTCGCGAAGGCGACACCGTTCGCACAACTGGGAACTTGCTTGAAGTACCCGTCGGCGACGGACTGCTTGGTCGAGTTGTCGATCCCTTGGGCAAGCCCATTGATGGCAAAGGTGCAATCGACTCCGTAGGAACTCGGAAGTTGGACATCGTCGCCCCGGGCATTGCAGCAAGGCAACCAGTGACGGAGCCACTGCAGACCGGAATCAAGGCGATTGATTCAATGATCCCTATCGGCCGAGGGCAACGTGAGTTGATCATTGGTGATCGAAAGACAGGCAAAACTGCTGTCGGCCTCGACACCATCATCAACCAGAAAAAGTACTGGGGCACCGACGATGCGGTCGTCTGCATCTATGTCGCTGTGGGTCAGAAGGACTCCACCGTCGCAGGTGTTGTGGACACGCTCGCTCGCCACGGCGCGATGGAGTACACCATTGTCGTAGTTGCAGGTGCTTCCACCGCTGCACCGCTGCAGTACATCGCACCCTATGCCGGCTGTGCCATGGGTGAGCACTTCATGTGGAACGGCAAGACTGGCAATGGGCCCAAGCACGTGCTTGTGGTCTATGACGATCTGTCCAAGCAAGCCGTTGCGTATCGGCAGCTTTCATTGCTGCTGCGTCGTCCACCGGGCCGTGAGGCCTACCCCGGCGATGTGTTCTACCTGCATAGTCGTCTCCTGGAACGCTCCACCAAATTGTCCGATGAAAATGGCGGCGGTTCGTTAACGGCACTACCGATCATCGAAACGCAAGAAGGTGATGTCTCCGCCTACATCCCCACCAACGTGATTTCGATCACCGACGGCCAGATCTATCTGCAGCCCGAATTGTTCGCTTCTGGCGTGCGCCCGGCTGTGAACGTTGGTATCTCGGTCAGCCGCGTGGGTGGCAACGCACAGATCAAGGCGATGAAAGAAGTTGCTGGTTCGCTTCGACTTGACCTCGCCTCCTTCCGTGAGCTGGAAGCGTTCGCCCAACTTGGTACCGAATTGGACAAGTCTTCCCAGCAGCAGTTGGATCGCGGTGCTCGCATGGTGGAGTTGCTCAAGCAAGGCCAGTATGCCCCGTACGAGGTGATTGACCAGTGCATTTCGATCTTTGCGGCATCGAAGGGCTTTCTCGACAAGCTTCCGCTCACCGATGTGCACGCCTATGAGTCGGCACTCCTTGACCACTTCCGTGGCCCTGCCAAGCCGCTTCGAGACAAGCTTGTCGAGTCCAAGTCGTTCAAGTCCATCGGAGACGAGTTTGAAGCCGAAATTAAGACATTTGCCTCCGGATTCGTCGCCTGATTGACGAGCCAGAGTCTCCCCAGATGTAGCAACCTTCCAGCCGGCGGCATTTCGATGTCGCCGGCTGTCGTTTCTCAAAGGCCATCGAGCCGATACTCAGGACACGTCATGCTTCAAGAACTGCTGCCAATCGCGATTGAAGCCGTTGCCTCGGCGATGTCGATCACCCGTGCCGTTCAGCACAGGGGCACGGATGTCGCAAGTCATCTCAAGGATGATCGTAGCCCCGTCACTGTGGCAGATTACGCCGCGCAGGCCATTATCAGCATGACGCTCAGGGAAGCCATTGCGGATCCACCGCTGCAACGCATTGTCGGTGAAGAAGATGGCGCCGATCTCACTCGGCCTGAACAGGCCGCCGTACTCAATGCGGTGACTATTGCAGTGCAATCGTGGCGGCCTGGAGTGTCACAATCTGACGTGCTGCATGCCATTGACGCATGCAACCACGATGCAACGGGTGACTGCTGGTGGACGCTAGACCCTGTTGATGGCACCAAGGGCTTTCTCAGAGGCGGCCAATACGCCATCGCTCTAGGACTCGTGCACAACGGCGTGGTTGAGGCTGGCATTCTCGGGTGCCCGAACTTGTCAATCGACCCTGCCAAGGACCCGGCGATTGCCGATCGAACTGGTTGTGGCTTGTTGTACGCAGCTGAGCGTGGGAAGGGATCTTGGGAGTTCCCCGATGGAGATCCAACGGCAACACCGCTGCGTATCACTTGCCCTGAGTGGTCGACACACAAGGCAATCCGATGCTGCGCTTCGGTGGAATCGCACCACTCCAACAAGGGCCAGACCAGCACGTTGCTCGACCGCTTCACAAACGAAAAGGTCATGGTCCGACTCGACAGCCAAACAAAGTACGCCGTGCTCGCCCGTGGGCAAGCGGATGCCTATCTCCGGCTTCCAACGCAAAATGACTACCGCGAGCGTATTTGGGACCATGCTGGAGGCATGCTCATTGCGCAAGAAGCTGGTGCAGTGGTGACAGATGTTCGCGGTCAGCCACTGGACTTCACACACGGTTCTAGGTTGGAACACAATCGAGGTGTCATTGCGGCCGCATCAGGTCTGCACGCGCCTCTTGTGGAGGGCGCCATCGCCATGAGTATCGGCGACGGAGAAACCTCGACATGACTGGCGATGCATGGATCACATTAGGTGTGTTGATTGTGGTCGTCATCGGCTTGATGTCCAGCAGAATTGGTATCGATGTCGTCATGGCGGGTGGACTTGCGGTCCTCATGACACTTGGCGTGGTTGACTTCGATCAAGCGTCCGCTGGCTTTGCATCCCCAGCGGTCTTGATGATCGGCGGGCTGTTTGTGGTCGCAGCTGGACTAGAACACACTGGCGCCATTCGATTCGTTGCGGCGAAGATGCTTGGCAAGCCCCGTGGCGTTCGTGTGGCCCAACTTCGCATGATGGCGCCAGTTGCACTGTTCAGCGGCTTCATGAGCAACACAACGGTGGTCGCCATTGGCCTTCCGATTGTGAGAGATTGGGCACGCCGACTTCGGGTGAGCCCCTCCGCCTTGTTCCTTCCGTTGAGTTTCGCCGCCATGCTTGGTGGCAAACTCACGTTAATCGGATCAGCCTCGAACTTAATCATCATGGAAGAATTTGTCGAGTATGCCGAACACTCGGAAACGATGGCAACGAGCTTGAGTCCGGCTTGGATGTTCTTTGGCATAGCAGCAATTGGGCTGCCCTGCTCGATCGTTGGCATTTTGTTCATCACACTCACTGCCCGCAAGTTGATCCCTGATCGTCGACCCGTGTGTGACCTCAATGATGATGCCCGCCGGTACAGGACTGAGGTCGTCGTCGCCACGGACTCGCCAGTCATCGGTAAAACAATCGAACAAGCAGACCTGCGAAGTCTCCCTGGGCTATTCCTGAGCGAGATTGAACGTGGTGGACGAATCTTGCCTGCAGTCTCCCCCGATGAAGTGCTTCAGGATGGCGATCGGCTCGCCTTCGTGGGCGTGCTTGAGTCGGTCATTGATCTGCGTCGAATCAAAGGTCTGGAACTTGACGACCAACAAGCTCAAAAGTTGCCAGTCAAAGTCACACAACGACGACTGGTAGAGGCTGTTGTGTCATCGAATTCACCCTTAATCGACCGAAGCGTTCGGGAGTCGCGATTCCGCACGCGGTACAACGCAGTCATCGTCGCCGTACATCGCCAAGGCAGGCAGGTCCAAGGCAAAATTGGCGACATCGAACTTCGCCCTGGCGACACACTGCTCTTGGAAACACACCACAACTTCGTCCAGTCTTGGCGAAGCAGCGATGAGTTCTTTCTGGTCTCTGAAATCGAAGGTGAGCGGCCGATTCGGCACAATCGAGCGGCCATTGCTCTTGGCATTCTGGCAACCATGGTTGTTCTGTTGACCATAGGTATTGTGGATCGAGTCGCTGCGATCTGGATCTGCGCTCTGGCGATGGTGCTCAGCCGATGTGTCACGGGCACGGAAGCGCGTCGCATGATTAACTGGCAAGTCCTTATCGTCGTGGCTTCGTCGCTAGGGATAGCCGCCGCAATGGAAACGACAGGACTCGCAAGCCATGCGGTCGATCTTGTCAACCCTGGAGCGGATGTTGGACTTACGTGGGTGCTTTTCTTAGTGTTTGTCCTTGGCACATGCATCTCGCAACTTGTCACTCCGTATGCCGCTGCAGTGCTGCTATTTCCATTCACAATGGAACTCGCTGCCACTGCCCAGGCAAACCCAATTCCATTCGTGTTTGTCTTGACCATGGGCGTTGGCGCCGCCTTCATCAACCCAATGGGCTATCAAACCAATCTCATGGTCATTGGTCCCGGGGGCTACCGCTTCTTTGATTTTGCCCGCATCGGCATTCCCCTAACTGTGCTCATTGGCATAGTTGCCGCAGTGCTTGCCCCACTGGTGTATTAACGCACAGACGCAGGCGTCCGTATTGGCCTGAGCAACGGGCCGGCCAACCTCAACCTGGCAAATCCCCATGTCCGATCAACACGAATCTCGCTCCACTCACAACCAAAGTCGTGGGTTGCCAAGCCGCATCTTGGCAATTGTCTTCATTGTTGCCGGCAGTACTTTGCTCTTGGGTTGGATTGTCGGGCGAATCTGCTCCGACCAATGGACGTGGTCGCAGTGGCTGCTGTGGCTACCGTCTCTGATCTTAGTTCCTGGATTTTTGATGCTGGCATGTGGCACATGGTTATTGCGTCTGCGGCGGTGGGCAACCATGACACTTTGCATTGCCTCAGCATTGGGCCTAGTTGTCGAATTTGCCACCTTGTGGCGGCCGGGCGAATTATCCCCCGCCACAACGCAGTCGCTGCGGATCTTGCACTGGACAGCGGGGCCGCAGATGCGCAGCACACCAGTGCTGTTGAGCGTCATTGAACAAGTCCAACCAGATGTCATCGTCGTACTGGGTGCTCATCGCGCTGCTAATGGCGAGTCGCTTGCCCAGTGGGGTGTGGTGCCCGGCCCCATGCCACGGGGCGAATTCATGATCTTCAGCCGTATTCCTGTTGTCAGTTGCCGAAGTCTGGCCCGCAGCAATGACATTCAATTGGTGCAATTGATTGTCCAACCTCAAGGTGCTGAGGCTATTGAGTGCTTGCTTATGGACTTGCCTTCTGATCCATCGCGCAGCCGATGGACGATTGCCCAAACAACGAAAGCTTTACTTCGCAGAACGTTACACAACACTCCCTCGATCGCGCTAGGCGACTTCAACATGACACAACACAGCCGAGCGCTCCGATCAATACTGCCAAGTTGGAGTGTCGCTTGGCCCGCAGGGGGCCGTGGCTGGGGCGGGACATGGCCCCGCAGCATGCCGTTGTGGCGTATTGACCATGTGCTGGTGCCCCAAGGCAATCCTATTCCGCGAGTCATGACAGTTGACCCCGGAGCCGGACGTCACCGCGCGCAGGTGATCGACCTCGCCTTGAAACCTGTGTCCAAGTGATCTGCGGCCTCGCCATCGTTGTGTAAACGAGCTGAGTCTGCTCGCAATCTGCTACGTGTTGGGGTCGAATTGATACTCTTTCAACTGCTCGACAAGCCTGCCGTTAAAGATGCTTCGAATGATGTCATTCTGCTTCCTCTTTGGAGGCTGATCTGCACCACGGGGCCTGATCGACAAGTGCTTGAACAACGCAGGACACGAGAACCAATGCACTGAGTTGTCTGCCCACAGCAGGTTCAGACCGTGATTGTGATTCATATCCTGGCGAGTACGCAGACCATCAGCAATGATCACTCGCTCTGGATTTCGATCAAGCTTGATGTCACGCCCGGATTCGTCACGATCACCGACATAATGAAAGTTGGAGTAGATCGTCTGCTCGGGCAGGCGGCCAGAGTCCGGGTGCATCCACTGGTCTTTGATGTCCTCATACTGGTGATCCCCGCTATGCGCAGGGCTGTAGAACACCTTTGGTTCACTGATGAAATTGCCGCGGAACAAGTGCCCAAGCCCATCCCAGCCAAAGTCAGTGTTACCCAACTGGAGTTGTGCCATGTACCGCTCACCTGGCGTCAGCGAATTGTGTGCGAACTTGCCTGAGAAACCACCATTGTGGCC
>JABAAC010000020.1 GCA_014238965.1 Phycisphaerales bacterium
ATCACTCGACAGCACACACTTGTGTGAATTATTCGACAACGATCCGAATCGATTCGACCACATGTGCCATCGCGTCGGCGGACTGATTGTCGATTGTTCCAAACATATTGCTGACGAACAAACCATTGGACATCTACTCAATCTCGCTGCGGCAACTGGTGTTGAGCAACAACGAGATGCAATGTTTGCAGGCGAATGCATCAACACCAGCGAAAACCGCCCTGTCCTGCATACCGCGCTGCGAAATCGCTCGAATCGCCCTGTCGAGGTAGATGGCAAAGACATCATGCCTGCGGTGCGAGAAGAGTTGAATCGCATGCGCGCATTCTGTGAAATGGTGCACGCCGGTACGTGGACTGGGTTCAGCGGTGAACAAATCACCGACATCGTGAATATCGGTATTGGCGGCAGCGATTTGGGTCCCGCCATGGTGACCGAGGCGCTCCGGCCCTACCACCGCGGTGACATCCACTGTCACTTCGTCTCCAATGTCGATCCATCGCACATACGTGACACCATTGACAGGCTCGATCCAGCAACAACGCTGTTCGTCATTGCGAGCAAGACGTTCGGCACGCTCGAGACCCTCACGAATGCTCGTGTTGCAAGGCAGTGGCTTGTCGGCGCTGCTGGTGACGATGCCGCCGTTGCCAAGCACTTTGTCGCATTGTCAACCAACACCCAACGGGTGACGGAATTCGGCATCGACCCAGCAAACATGTTCGTGTTCTGGGATTGGGTCGGCGGTCGGTACTCGCTGTGGTCGGCGATTGGGCTGTCTATTGCTCTGGCAATTGGATTCGATCGCTTCGAGCAGTTGCTCGATGGCGCGTTCGAGATGGATGAACACTTTCAAACTGCACCCGCCCAAGACAACCTACCAATGCTGCTTGGCCTCTTGGACTGTTGGTATCGAAATTGCCACGACATGCAATCACTGGCTGTGTTGCCTTATGACCAGCACCTACATCGACTGCCGGCGTATCTGCAACAAGCCATGATGGAGAGCAACGGCAAGCGTGTTGATCGCGACGGAAAGCCCGTTGCCATGAATACATCTGCAGTGCTATGGGGCGAACCTGGCACAAACGGGCAACACGCCTTTCATCAAATGTTGCACCAAGGCACGACGCGTGTTCCATGCGACTTTCTGCTTGCGATGGAAAGCCACACCAATCTCGCTACACAGCACATGGATCTGGTTGCAAATTGCATTGCACAGTCGGAAGCCATGATGCGAGGACGTACCGAGACTGACGTTCGCACAGAACTGTCGGCCCAAGGCATGGATGACGCATCCATTGACAAACTCGTTCCGCACAAGGTCATGGAAGGCAATCGCCCCTCCACGACTTTCCTCTATCCCCGACTTACACCTCATGTGCTGGGGATGCTGATCGCCCTCTATGAACACCGAATTTTTACTGCCGGAGCTGTGTGGAACATCGACTCGTTCGACCAGTGGGGAGTCGAACTTGGTAAGTCACTTGCTGTATCCATTCGGCCCATGCTTGACTCTGCAGATTCACCCTCCGGCCGCGATGCATCCACGCTTGGACTCATCGACCTGGTGCGATGTCACGCACGCGGCAATGGCTGACCAACATCTCAAGGCAAGCAACAGTGGCTGATTGCTTGCGCACGTTGGGTCGTTTGGACTAGAACAACATCTGGACTTGTGTGCGCACCAACCATTGGCCGTAGTTGCTGTTAGCGTCGCTTCGCCAGCCATTGCCGGAACTGGCGTAATCCGCGTTGGGCCCTGGATCGGCGCCACCATTGTTGATTGTGTCGAAGGCATAGCCAAAGTCGGTCGTCCACTTCAACGTTCGGCCAGGCGCAAGCCAGACATTTGCACCAACGCTAAGCACACTCAAGCGACCATTTCCACCCTGCGTAACTGGCGCGATCGCGGCATAGTCACCAATGTGCCCGTATTCATACCGACCAAACAGCTGCACGTTCTTTTGAACCAGAACGCCCGCCTGTGCCAGCACTCCCCACGCTGTGTTTCCTCCGGTAGCCACGCCATTGCTGTCGACGGTTTCGCCATTGTCCGCCCACATGAATGCCCCGTAAGCAGTCCACCCTTCGCCCCCAAGTGATCCATCAACAGTTACTCCATAACTTCGAACACCGTTGTACCCCCCGTACTCGGTGTGATTCAAGGCTACAGGAGGCGCAGCACCATCGAAGCCGCGAGCGCTATTGTTGAACCACTGAAATGCCGCGCCAATGAATGCATAGAATTCGCCTGGCGCATCGCGACCAGTGAATGTCTTCCAATTGCTCCAATCACCCGCCAATCGAACATCAGCGCGAGCGACCAGCGAAACCGTATCGGAGAATCCCTGTGATTGCTGGTTCGCTTCGTTGGGGCCATCAGTGATCATCGCTCGCCACCACAACGACTCACCTTTGTGGCCTATTTCCGCTCCCTGCGTCCAGCCATAGCTGAATTGGTTGTTGAGCATTGATCGCTCAACGGACAACTGCGCACTACTGGAAACCAACTCCTCACGAAGCAATGGTGCCTTGAATTGGCCAACTTGCACATACACTCCGCTTTCAGTTGTCTTGCGCAGCCATGCATCCTCTGCGTAGAATCCCGACGACACCGTTCCCTGTGAGTCCCGTTGGTTGATGAAACTCATCTTGTACGTCCAACTTGGGTCCATGATGTGCCCTTTGAACTTGAGTTTGAAACGACGGATTTCAAATCCGTAATCCGGAGTTTGGGCTACAGCATCGTTGTACATGAACCTGGTTTGGATTTGGCCATTGATTGTCATCCCCCACTTGCCATCTGCGCTGCGGATAAAGAAGCCCTTGTCATAGCCACTTGTCGCCCCGTCGCCCTGCAAACTGGCGCGTGTGTCTGCATCGGCAAGCACATCCTGCACCAAGCCTCGAATCTGCTGAGATCGTTGCTCCGTCAACCAATCGTCGCTGGTTTCCGCGCGAAGCACATCGACTTCGGTGCGGAGCGTTTCAACCATGGATCGCAATTCAACGATCTCTTGATCAGATGACTCGGCAGTAGCCGTCATCCCCGCCAATGCGGCCAATAGGGTTGAAGTGAACGTGTGTACATACGTCATGACAATCATCTCCTGCCAGGCAAAGTGGGCCCATTTGATGGTGGAATGGTCGCCCTGAATCGTTCAGGACTGGTTCAGATGCGCTTTGTTCCTCGCCAAGACGAGGCTGCCAAGCCCGTGCACCAAGCGGGCGGTAGGATTGAGTCGTGCAGATGCTTGTCCTGTCACTGCTTCTACCCATAGCCCTTGCGGAAATCGACTTTCAGCGAGATGTGCAAGGCGTGCTTGCTGCCAACTGCCTGCCCTGCCATGGCCGCGATGCCTCCACTCGCAAGGCGAATCTTCGCCTCGATGATCGAAACTTGGCCCTGCTCGATCGCCGCGGTGGCGCGGCAATCGTGCCTGGCGACCCCGCCGCTAGCAGACTCATCGCGAGAATCACTACCACTGACATCAACGATCGCATGCCTCCTCAAGGCCACGCCCCCCTGCCGGCAAAAGAGATTGAGGTTCTTCGCCAATGGATCCAAGAGGGTGCCCAATGGACCCCACACTGGGCCTGGCAGCCGCTGCACTCGCCCGCAGATGGTGCCTCGATCGATGCATTCATCGCCGACAAACTTCATATGGCTGGACTTTCCCCGAGCCCTCCCGCGGAAAGTCGCACCTGGCTGCGACGAGTGACCTATGACCTGACAGGCTTGCCGCCCAAGCCCGAGATGCTCGAAGCATTTGCGGCCAATGACACCCCTGAACGTCGCGTTGAAATCGTCGATGTGATGCTTGCCTCCCCAAGCTTTGGTGAACAGTGGGCTCGACACTGGCTCGATGCATTTAGTTACGCCGAGACCTGTGGCCATGAATTTGACTACCCCCTGCACGGAGCCTGGCGATTTCGTGACTGGCTCGTGCGAGCCCTCAATAGCAACCTCAGTTGGAGCCGCACTGTTCAGGAACTTATCGCAGGTGACTTGGTCGCACCACGCATGGACCCGGACACAAGTCTGAATGACGCCTTGCCTGGCACTGGATTTTGGTGCTTGCACCAAGCAGTTCATGCACCGGTTGATGTACTTCGCGATGAGGACGACCATCGAAGCGATCAACTCGACGCGCTGGGCCGCGGATTGCTTGGTGTAACGATCAGTTGCGCACGATGCCATGACCATAAGTTCGATCCTCTCTCCGCTCGTGACTATCAGGGCTTAGCGAACATGCTCCGCTCGTCCAGACGTGTATTTGCTGGAGGTGACCAAAACGCCGCACTTTCATTGGGCATTCCACACGCCCGTGCCAAACGTGCGGCTATCAGCAATGAGATGCGACGACTCGAAGCATGGATCACGGCTGCTGGTGCCATGGGAGCAGGCCGCCCACGCCCCGGCGATGCCCCAACGCCACTGCTTGCACCAACACAAATGGTCCATGCCGATTTCGAACACGGCACTGACTGGGCCTTCAATGGTCATGCATTTGCCATGGCACCCCAAGGCACGTGGTACCCAACTGAGTCCGGACCACAACTCACCCACCGGGGCATGCTCCACTCGGGACTACTAGGCAACGCACTTGCAGGTACTGCTAGTTCACCTGAATTCATCATCGACAGCGACCGCATTCACTGGCGTGTGCGTGGCAAAGGCTCGCTTCGAGTCATCGTCGCGGACTACACCATGAATGCCTTTAACGCGCTGCTCTTTGAAGGGCACCTGCAGAATGTCGATAGCGACCAGTGGACAACGGTCTCCCATGATGTTGCGAAATACAACGGCCTGCGTGGATATCTCATTGCGGTGGATGACGGCGATGGCATGCTCGAAATCGATGCTGTGTCGATGTCAACTGATGCACCATGGGCGGCTCCAACCGAGGATCTCCGCGCGACGGGACCAGCCAAACTCGACTGGCGACTATCACGCATTGATGATGAGACTCTGCGCAGCGGATGTCGTGAGTTGCTTGAGCACACAGCTTCCCTGCCCAAACCTGTACCAGTGCTTCAACTGATCGACGGAACTGTCGTGGAGCAGCCGGTGTATGTGCGAGGTGAGCCAGCCCAACTGGGTGTTGATGCGCCACGGCTCGTGCCTGACCTCTTTGGGGGGCAAACACTCCCAAGTTCAACAGGTTCTGGTCGACTCAACCTTGCACACGCTATTACAGCTCCAAGCCAGCCAATGTTGTGGCGCACGGCAGCCAATCGCATTTGGCATCACCTCATGGGACAAGGGCTTACACCACTGCTCGATGACATGGGTGCCATGGGCACACCGCCGTCACACCCGGAACTGCTCGACTATCTCTCACTAACCTTGGCCAACGGCGGGAGTGTGAAAGAACTGGTTCGACAGATCGTGCTTTCCTCGACGTACGCACAAGTCAGCACACGCCGGCCCGAGGCCGACGCTATTGATCCAAACAATCTCCTGCTATGCCGCATGCACGTGAAACGCTTGAGCGCCGAACAAGTACGCGATGCGATGTTGTGGGTCAGTGGCGAACTCGATCCAACCATTGGTGGACCACCTGTACCCATTCACCTGACTGCCGACATGACCGGGCGTGGTCGGCCCGCCAAGAGTGGTCCACTTGATGGGGACCGTCGCCGCTCTATCTATCTGGAAGTGCGACGAAACTTCGCCGTTCCAATGCTTGAAGCATTTGATCGGCCAACCCCGAATCGCCCCTGTGGCAAACGAACAGTCTCGAGTGTTCCTGCACAATCGCTGACAATGATGAATGACCCATTTGTGCTTGAACGCGCTGCGGCTATGGCACGGCGTGTGCGATCTCAATTCAAAGACCCAACGGACGCGATGCAGTACATGGCTGAACTCACCTGGTCACAACCACTTGACCCCATAATGCTCGATGCACTTCGCCCCGACAACACCGATGAAGCTTGGACCGATCTTGCACATGCGATGCTCTGCGCAAAGGCGTTTATATTCCTGCCATGACACACTTGCACTCCTGTGGACGATACGGCCCACGGCCACTAACACGACGTGAGATGCTTGCGCACGCGGCCGGAGGGTTTGGGGCAATGGCACTGGGAGCAATGGCTGCGCAAGGCGGGCTCTCTGGCGTGCTTTCACAATTGTCTATGGGCGGGTTCCACCACACACCGCAGGCGAAGAACATCATTTTTCTCTACATGGATGGTGGCCCTTCGCAGGTCGACACGTTTGACCCCAAGCCTCGGCTCACTCGTGATCACGGCAAAGCATTTCCAATGCCTATTGAGGCAACGCAGTTCGACGACAACGGTGCTGTGCTTGGCTCACCGTGGGCGTTTCGACCTGGCGGCACGTGCGGGCTTCCTGTCAGTGACCTGTTCCCGCACATCCGAGACATGGCGGACGAGCTGTGCGTGGTTCGATCGATGACGTCGAAATTCAGTGAGCACACTGCGGCGAACTACTTCCTGCACACGGGATCAGGTATTGCCGGCCGCCCGAGCAT
This sequence comes from Phycisphaerales bacterium, assembly GCA_014238965.1. GTDB lineage: Bacteria > Planctomycetota > Phycisphaerae > Phycisphaerales > SM1A02 > JABAAC01. The sequence continues at coordinate 6,507 of JABAAC010000020.1, forward strand.
GGGCGCATGGCTGGCATGGGGCCTAGGCTCTGAAGCCAAGAACCTTCCTGACTATGTGGTGTTAAATGGAGGTCTCACCCCACCAGGTGGGCTGGACTGTTTCGGCAGCGGTTTTCTCCCGCCCAACCACCAAGCCACGCGCCTTCGCCCGCATGGCGTGGGCCTCTCGAATATCGCCCCTGGGGTTGATCCCGGGCGACAGCGTGCGATGCTCGAACTGGTCGAGTCCATGGACAGTGCATTTCTAGAGCGAACAGCACATGACGCCTCCGTGGAGTCGGCGATCGCCAATCATGAAATGGCGTTTCGCATGCAGACTTCAATGCCAGAACTGATGGAACTCGGCGGCGAAACCGAGGCAACAAAGCAGCTCTACGGACTGAACGAAACGTTCGAGCCAACAAGAATCTTTGGTCGTGAGTGCTTGCTCGCCCGTCGACTTGTAGAACGTGGTGTTCGCTTCATAGAACTGACGTGCCCGGTAATCGATGGTGACCGATGGGACCAACACAACGACCTACGCAAGGGGCATGCAAACAACGCGTTGGCTGTAGATCAGCCAATTGCTGCACTGCTTCGTGACCTTCGTCAACGTGGCATGATGGAAGACACACTTGTCATCTGGACTGGCGAGTTTGGCCGCACACCATTTGCGCAAGGCACAGACGGTCGCGACCACAACCCCTTTGGATTTACATCATGGCTTGCTGGTGCCGGCGTTCGAGGCGGCACTGTGTATGGAGAGACGGACGAGTTTGGCTATCGAGTAGTAGACAAACCTGTGGAGATTCACGACCTTCATGCAACCATGCTGCATGTGCTTGGAGTAGACCACATGCAGTTGACAATGCGCGTTGGCGGTCGAGACCATCGACTTACAGACGTACACGGACATGTGATTCACGACTTGCTTAGTTGAGTGGCATCAGTGAAGCAGCCCACTATGCGGCCACCCAGCAGACTGCAGCGTGCTTCGCCATTCCAGTGACTGCATGACTCGCAAGACCGCTACGTTGAGCGCATGCTTCTGCTCAAGGCCAAGCCGAACAGCAAAGGCCAGTCGCTCGGGGCGAAGGCCGCTTCGAATAGACAGGTCGTCAATGTTCATGTCCAGCTGCGCCCATCGGAGTGATGGCAGATCGCCCGCATAGGCATCTAATGTTCCCGCTTCAACACGTTGCATGCCTTCTCCGGTGCTGGCTACCGATGTAACACGCAGTCCCTTGCTTTTAAGCCACGCTTCCGTCGAACCACCTTGGATTGCGCCGATCGTTCGGCCACGCAGGTCAACAATGTGGGCTGTTGTTTTGACGGTTCGTTGGGTAAACGCACTTGCCGCAGCGCCCGTAAACACCGAGACCAGCACAAGCGCCATGATGATCCAAATACCTGCGACCAGTCGCCCAGCCCACGTGCGAGGTGACTTGTCGCCGTAGCCCACTGTACTCATGGTGACCATGGACCACCACAGCCCACTACCCAGACCTCGGTGGTGGTGTCCTCCAAACTCATCATCATTTCCACGACGCTCACAGAGCCATACGGCAATTCCAAAGACCAGCACTAACGACAACATGACCGCACTCAAGCCAAGAAAAGCGCTGTCCGCGAGTGATTCAATAAGAACTGAAAATTGAAGGCCATGCTCCGCTGGCACAGCAATTCCGATTGATGTCGAATCCCAAGCCGCGAGAAAATCTACGCGTTGAGCACGTTCAGGAGTCACCGTAATGCCACCAACAGCAACATCCAGCGTCCCTTTAGCGAGCCCTTGCATCAATGCGTCGTAATTGTCCATATGTACCGGTGTCCAATCCGCACCGATCAACTTGGCAGTCTGTGTCCAAAGATCGACCGTCACACCCGTCCACGTTCCACTCGCGTCGACCGCGGAAAACGGTTGCTGATTAACCATGCCCACACGCAATGGCGTATCTGCCTTCGCGGCTGTCATGACTGTGCATATGAGTGCAAAGAAGAACAACAGATGTATTCTATTGATCAAGGGTGTGTCTCCAGATTTGCCCGCGCGGGAGTGAGCAGTTTGATACTCCGCCATCGGCCTCGTTCAAACCGCCAAGCCATGGTAAAGCCAAGCAGAATCACATACACCGCAGCAGCAATCCACGGCCCTGTTGCGCCCCATTGCGGCACGTATACCGCCAACAGCCAGCCACCAAGCACCAACGGGCCCCACGCGTAAATCACTGTCAGGACGCCAGGCCAAATGACATCGCCTGCGCCACCAAGAGCGCCGGAGTACACGATGCCCAATGCATCGATCGTCTGAAAAAAGGCAACTACGAACATGAGCACTGCGCCAATTTCGATGATTCGACTGGCCTCTTCCGGTGATGTATTGCCCCCGATGAACATCGCGATCATCTCATGCCGGAAGACAATAAAAAGCACGGCGCACACACTCATGTATGCCATCGTGACACCGACACTTAAGCGGGCACGCGCAGCTGCTGTATCTGGCTTCCCGGCCCCAATGTATCGCCCAACCAAACTTTTGGCTGCCACAGAGAAACCTGTAGCGGGCATGAATGACATACGCATCCATGACAAGCAAATCCATCCCGCCGTCAGTGACGCTTCGCCAAATCGCCCAACAAGCACCGTCATGAAGAGTGACCAACAAACGATTTCATTGCCCCACTGCAAGGCGCTTGGCCACCCCAGCCGGATCACATCTCGAATGGGCTTCCACTGCGGCCGCCACGTTGACCGTGTGTCGTACTTGGCATGCATCGATGGTCCAAGGAACACGAGCAAGGGAACGATGAACTCGACGGAAACGCCTATCACTGTTCCCCACGCGGCGCCAGCCACGCTCATTGGTTCAAACCAAGGCACACCAGGCAAGCCAAGTTCTGGCAAGCCAACGTCGCCGAAAATCAGCATGTACGAGACGACTACGTTGACAATGTTCCCACACACGACTGACAACGTCACGACAAGCGGACGCAAGGTGCCAAAGAAGAACTGATGAATTCCGCGCGCAGCGAGGGTGAACCCGCCACCGACCATTAAAATCTGGCCATATTGTGTTTCCATCCTGAGCAACTCATCAGATGCATCTGGATGAACAAGTTGAAAGAACCACGGAAGCAATAGCGCCCAAGGAAGCAGAACAAGCAGCCAAATTGCCATTGACATCCACACGGCAGTCCAGCCGTAGACAGATGTTTCTTTGAATCGGCCGGCACCGACATTTTGGCTGACCCAGGTATTAACGATCGAGAGCATGCCCATCGAGAACGACAGTGGAACGAATGCCCAAATAGCTCCACTGCCCTGCGCTGCAATTTCGGTTGGGCCCACTTGCCCGACCATCAGCTGATCAACAAACTGCATGACTGTGAACGATGCCATCGTGAGCACAGTTGGCCAAGCCACAGCCCACACTTCGCGAAGTGGGCTGTCATACGGATTGTCGACAAGATCACGGGCCATGAGTCGAGAGAGCCTACGTACTCTCGGCCGGCACGTCTACGGTCGAACGACTTTCAAAACGCCATTCATCATCTGCCAGTGCTGTGGATAGGTGCAGACATAAGGATATCGACCGGGTTTTTGGGGGGCAACAAATCGAAGTGACTTCGACTCGCCCTCCAGCACAAGTCCCATCACATGCATGATGTCTTCAGGCATGTCAGGAACATAGTCACGGTCCGCAGCGTCTGCACCCATCCCCTGCGCGTCTGATGCTCGGCCCACCTTGCGAAGAGTCCCTTGACGACATAGCACTAGGTTGTGCGGCATAGCGTCATTGTTGATCAGTGTGATCACAACTGGAGCACCAACGGGTACCTCGAACTTCTTTACGTCATAGAGCATTTGGTCCTTCACCGTATGCATGACTTGTCGCACAAGCGTGTGTTCGGGTGCGAGTCCCACTTTGGCCGATGCGGGAAGCGCATCAATCGCAATAGCTGCTTCCAATCGAAGTTCGTTGTCTGCACAGTCCGCCCATGGCACGAGAATGTCTCGTGCTTCAGCCGCACGGCCCGGCACCGCAGCAAGCAACTGCAACGCTGGTCCCGTCATTGGAGCTACGCTTGGTCGAGTTGGCTCGATCCGCACATTGGGCCTTGGTGAGGCAATGTCATCCTTGCGCCAGATCGTGTTTCGATCTACATCCATGAGTTGGACGCTGAAGTTGTTCAACCGACTGCCATAGTCGCTATCAGTTCGGTTGTAGACGCCAATTCCATCAATGGGATACGCCTGGCCAAGATCGACTTCCCACCACGGACTGTTATCACCCTCGATCGTGTGGGTCGACGTCCCTGCACCATACGACCCATTCGTATCACCATCGACAGCCTTGTCGGCGGTACCGCCCCAGTTGGTGGTGGACTGCGAGGCGGGTTTCTCTAGTGCAACGTTGATGCCAAGGCTAAATACCTCGACTTCCGGCAGTGTCAACGTCGCGGAACCGTCCATTGAGATTCGAACGAAGCGAGCGATTGGCGTTTCAATGGTTTCCGTGGGCGGATCAGGTAACCGATCACGAAGAGTATCAAAGGCTTCGTTCAATCGGGCCGTGGTCAAATCGCCATCGGGCATCGAACGCATGCCTGTGAGCATGGAAATGCGAGCCTTGGTTGTGCGCTTGGAGCCCGCCCAATCCCACGCTGCATCGAACCCATCTGCTCGAACCAGCGCGGCAAGTGCCGCCTCTTGAACAATGTCCGCATGAGCGTCATTGAGCGATGCGTCTTGTAATTCACGCCGCATACTCTGAAGTGGCTCGGCTTGCTCTGCAAGCATGATGCTCAGCAAAGGAGGCAAGCCTTGGTCATCATCTGAAAGTGTCGTTGCCGTTGCTAATACTTCTGCCGAAACAGGGCGACCACTGCGACTGGAAATCCACTGGGCGGCTACACGCCGCTGTGTTGCAGGCAGCGAACCGCGCCGCATGGTTTCAATTGCAACGAAGTGATCCATTGACTCCGCGGTCAACTCGGCATCACTTAGCCGGCCCAAACGCCACGCTTCGGTGCCTTCTCCGCCAACATCACCAAATGGCTTCAATGCACTCACTGTGCGATGCAACACACCCTTTGTGTCGGCATCCACAGGCTGACGCATAGCGAGTGAAAGAATCTCTACAGATCGCGAGTCCGGAAGGAAGCCCAGCGCATAGATCACTTCACTTCGCACTAACGCATCTGAATCAAGCGCCATCTGCTGCAGCGGCGTGAATGGATCGTCAATCTCATCAAGCCACCATCGAAGGACGCGAACGCCCGCCGCTCGAACGCGCGGATCATCCGATTGCAAGACAGCATTCAGCAGTTCTGCATTCTCCTCACCAAGAGCCTGATGTAGCCAAAGTGTCTCTAGAATCAATCGTTCACGGTCAGGATCGTTTTCTGCAAGCGAATGTCGCCAATTCTCTGCAGCAGGCAGGACGGCCTGGGGACTGAACTCGGCCAGCTCTCGGCGAGCCAGCATGCGTGTTCGTTCATTGGCATGACGAAGGAGCTCAAGCAATTTGGGTATCGATTGACCCTCGACAACAACAGGCGTATCTAAGTTTCGACCATCGTGCGTCAATCGCCACACACGACCATGTGTGTGGTCACGCCGCTCATCACGAACATTGAATTGCATATGACCCACGATCGGATTTGCCCAATCGAGCACATAAATCGCGCCATCCGGGCCAACCTCTACATCGCACGGCCGACAAGTAGGATCTGACGACTGGAGTAGCTCAGGCTTGAAGGTCTTTGCGACAATGCCTGAGTCTCTGTCCTCTAACTCGTACCAACGAACACCATGAAATCCAATGCTCTGTGTGACTAGAAAGCGGCCTTGCTCTTCTTGGGGTGCATGGGTGCCGTGCAACAACTCAGTGCCTGCAGTTGGGCGTCGCCCACCGGGCGTAAACGAACGTCGGCCACGCACGGGTGACTTGAACTTATCGGGATCTGGATACGGGTTGGCACCAGACACGTGTAGCAGCCTGTACGACAAGCCATTGCTCGCGTCGGTGATAAGGCTTCGACCGTACGAATCGACCGTGTGTCCCCACGGGTTGGCATAGGGATACGACGAAATCACATCGACTTCCCATGTTCGCGGATCGAACCGGAGCACCGCGCCATCGTGCGCACGCGTTGGTCCGTATGGCGTTTCTACTTGTGAATGATGGAACGTGCCTTCCTGAAAGTACATTGCTCCGTCAGGATGCCACGTAAACGCAGACATGGAGTGGTGACTATCTTCGGAGCCCAAGCCGTTGAGCAGGACATCCTTCACGTCCGCCTGCAAATCGCCGTCTAGGTCTCGAACGTGTACAAGATTGGGTTGGTCAACAACGTACGCGCCTTCAGGTGAGAGCACAAATCCTGTTGGGATATACAGCCCATCAGCGAAGACTGTGCGTTTGTCGGCAACACCATCGCCATTTGTGTCCTCAAGCACCAAGAGTTTGTCTTGTGGCGACTCACCTGGAATCAAGTGTGGGTACGTCGGTGCGCAGGCCACCCACAGCCTGCCATTGCCGTCGAACGCCATGCAAATCGGATTCGCCAACTCTGGAAATGTCTCTTCCGACGCAAAGCAGTTGACATTCCAACCATCAGCCACCGTGAATCGCTGCAGTTGATCAGCAACACTGGCCACTGGACGATCTTCAGGTGGGGTTTGAGCCAACATCAGTGCGATAAGGGTGCACCCAATCATGGTTGGCCCGCCTGTGATTGTGCAATGCTGTGAATCGTTGCATCGGCCTCACCTACAAGTTGGTCAAGGTCCTGCATTTCACCGGGGAAATTCTGATTGCCATAGGGCTTGTGTCGACGCCCATACACGTACTCGGTGTTCACTGGGCGCCACCGCTGAAAGAACAAGTCGTTGCGGCGCACAATCGCCTGTGCCAACCCATCTTCTCCTACTGGTCGTTCACCGAGTGACACGTTCGGTAGGCCAAGCTGCCGAACAATCGCCTCGGCACAGACCCGATACCCCGAGTCGTTGCAATGAATGCCGTTGATTGTGAGCGGCGCATCAGTACGAGCCATGGCCCGCTGGGTCGGCCGAACCAAATCGACAAACAAGGCTCCTCGCTTCAGCGCTTCTTCACGCATGACATCTCGATACCGAGCGATTTGATGCGTGTGCCCCCGGCCATCTGGCAATGGATCACCAAGATCCTCATGTGCTATAGGCGATACCAGAATCACAACTGGTTTATGGCCATCAATATCCATGGCGTGGTGCTCGTCAATCCACTCTCCAAGGTCTTGTCGAAAGTCATGAATGCCGTCGGTGCCGTTGAACGACTCATTCATGCCAAAACAACCGATGAGGACGTCGGCACCGGTGCGGCGAATGTGATCATCCATCGATCCGAAATTCAAAGGCCGAGGCTGCAATGCAACCTCATCACCGCTCCACCCGAGATTCCGTACAACCAGCTCCAGTTCCGGGTGCCCTCGCTGCATCCGTGTCTCCAAATGTGGATGCTTGATCATTCGCTCGGCGAACGTGTTG
>JABAAC010000105.1 GCA_014238965.1 Phycisphaerales bacterium
TCAGACAAGCCTTCTGGCGGCAAGAAGTTCAACGGCAAGAAGGACTTTAAGCCACGTCGAGACGATGACCGCAATGCCTCACGCGACAGCCGCCCAGCATGGAAGCAGTCTTCAGACAAGCCTTCTGGCGGCAAGAAGTTCAACGGCAAGAAGGCCCCGCAGAAGACATTCCAAGGGAAGCATGCATCTGTCTCTAGGCCACGATCCGATGCCACTGGACCTAAGCCAACGGGCAAGTCCTCATCCGAAAAACCCACGCGCCGCAGTCAACGAACGGGCTTTTCGCCACGCAACACACGTCGCGGTGGCGGGGGACTCAAACGCCGAACGCTGTCCGGGGGCAGTTGATCAATACAACGCAGCGCTTTGGTTCCAGTGCACGTTCAACCATATCTTTGCGCACACGCCATCAAGGCCACAAGCTCGCTCCTTGGCAGTGGTGAATCGCTGTCCGAGCGCCCTCGCTATGGGAATCTGCCTTGGCTGTTATCTGCCCTCGGCGGGTGATGGCTCGACTATTGTTTCGGCATGCCAATACTAACCATGGTGCTGTTGAGTGCGACGTTGGCCGCCGATCCTCGCATCCTCGATGACGACGGGGGGTGGTGTTGGTTTCAAGATGAGCGCTGCATCGTGCATGACGGTGTGCTCTATGTCGGAAGCGTGTCAAGCGGTCATGTTGGCCCTGCCAGGAAGGGTGATGTCAACGTAATCATGCACGACCTAGCGGCCAAGACCACACGCATTGTTGAGTTGGACGATCAACTGCAACTTGATGATCACGATAATCCTGCACTGCTCGCTAGTGAAGAGGGCGTGCTTGCCATCTGGGCGACACATGGCGGCAATTGGAAGATCTACAGCAGCACAGTTAAGGCGGATGGAACCGCCACGCCTAAGCAAACGCATTTGATCCAACCAGCAGACGGCTACGGTGTGACATACGCAAACCTATTCCGAATGCCCAACGGCGATTTGGTGCATATTTTTCGCGGCGCGGGGTGGGATCCCAACGTGATTCGCTCTACAGACGGTGGCGATACGTGGGGTGAGCCCAAGCGACTGCTTGGTGGGCCAGGTCGACCATACGTTCGATATGCACAAGACAGCGTTGGTCGTATTCACCTGTTTGCGACCGAACAGCACCCTCGCAATTTTGACAACTCACTGTTTCATGGCATGCTTGATGGTGATCGAGTACTTGACTCAGCAGGCACGCAGGTCGGTACGCTTGGCACTCGTCCGCCAGCTCCGGAATTGCTTACTGAGGTGTTCAAGGGTGATGCAAACAATGTCGGTTGGTGCAGCTCCATTGAAATTGATGTGTACGATCATCCGGTTGTCGCGTACTCCGTCCAAAAGGACAGCGCCGGTATGAAAGTTGGTACTGGTGGTGCTGACCACCGCTATAGGTACGCTCGATGGGATGGCTCTGCATGGATCGACAACGAAGTTGGATTTGCTGGGACACGGCTTTTTGCCCGTGAAGACGATTACACCGGGCTTATCAGTATTGACCCAGGCAATCCATCGACGGTGTATCTGTCGACTAATGCGCATCCCGAAACTGGATCGCCTGTTTTGAGCAGAGTCGACGAACAGCGGCACTGGGAAATCTGGCGAGGCGATACGGCCGATGGTGGCGGCACGTGGACATTCACGCCAGTTACCGCTGATTCGGAGGCCGACAACCTTCGGCCAATGGTGCCCACAGGTAGTTCCACGCCAGTGCTTGTGTGGCTTCGGGGAAACTATCGCACTTACACCGACTACGACCAGGCGGTCTGCTGCCTTGTTGGCGATGAGATTCCGACCCTCGGAACGGGCTCGGCGGTACCATCGCGTCCATGACACAATCGAACTGTTGTAGTAACGGGTGTGGTGCGAAACTCATCTTGCGTGGTGTTGGCTCGGCAATACGGCCTGGCCGGCTCTTGTTTGCCGTGTTCTGTCTGGCGGCGTTCGTGGGTGGAGGCCACATCTGGGATGCGATTGTTGGTGATTGGATTTCAGCGTCATCACTCAAACACGGAATTGGGGGCCATGGCAACGTCGCGCCGTTTGAGTTGACCATGATGATGTTTGAGTCGGCGATTGGTTCGATCAAGGTGGGGGTCATGCAGTTCGAGCCATCTGTCATTGTCGATGGCGTGGTCTCACTTGTCGCGGGCATTCCTACTGCCCTTTGGACAATCGGGGCGCACTGGTTCGTACTCTTGTTCGGCATTTACGCGTTGGTTGTCATGGGCGTGTCCATTGGCGTGCAGTGCCGGTTCGAGGCCATCGTTGTTGCGGAGCAGGAGCCCCCATCGATGGACCGCCTTATTGGTGAATCCGGAGCAATGTCAGGAAACTTCATTGGTGCCTTGGGAACACCGTTTGTCATCCTCGCCATCTTGGCGCTGATGATCATGCTTGCAGGGTTCGTACTGCTTAATGTTCCGGTGCTCAACTTGCTCGGTGGCATTGTCTGGGGCGTTGTCATGCTGCTGGGCTTGGCCATGGCCATCGTACTGCTCGGGCTGGCGGTCGCCGGCACGCTGTTGCTCCCGGCGGTTGCGGTAGATGGATGCAGTGGACCAGATGCCATGCACCGAGCGTTCTGCGGGGCCACAACGCGACCACTGATATGGCTGTGGTACATCGCGATCATCACGATTGGACTTGGGCTTGGGCTGCTCGTTGTGGAGACGGTTGCTTCCGTGACGGCGGCATTGATCATGGGTCTTGGCGACGCTTGGGTATTTAACCAGGTCTTTGCCGAAGTGGCCGTGGCGCAGTCTGGCGGCGAGTCAACGGCACACTGGACAACCACTGCAACAGCATCCATTGTTGCATTCTGGATGAAGTTGCTGTATTGGTTCGTCGCTGGTTGGGTGTTGTGCTACCTCGCCGCAGCGACGACCCGAGCTTGGATGATGTTGCGTCTGCGGCTCGATGGCATTGCTAAAGACGACATTTGGCGGCCCGGGCTTATGCCTGGAACGCTCGCACCGATGTGTCGTGAGGCCGACGCCTATGCAACAGTAGATGATGCTTCCGCCGAAGCACATGACGACGACTGATCGACATAGTCGCGGGGCAACGGACACCCCACGTTCAATGAAACAGGGCTGCATCTTTGGAATGCAGCCCTGCAGTGTTCGTTAGTGCGGTTGGATTTCACTCAATCGAGTGGATGCGTACCAGCTTGCAGAATGGACTGCGTTCGCAGGACAAGCCCGCCGTCACCACAGAGGTGATAGCTCTGCGTGTGGATTTGGTCGGCGTAGCGTTGGAACTCGATCAAGGAGAGACTTGGCAGTCCTTCTTCCGCGGGCATATCCATCAGAAGCCCATCAGTTTGATCTGCGTGCTCGAGCATTTCGCGGTAGCTGCCCAAGTAAAGGTGATCCGAAAGTGTTTCAGTCTGAATCGAGGTCACATAGGAGATTCGATCCGAGAAGACTTCTTCAAAGTCCTTCTCGCCCACGCATGCCGTTGTACTAAGCACGCCGCGGTCAGGAAGTGGGTGGCCCTCGGGAACGACAACTTCGGTCACAGTGGCACCGTCGTATTCAAATCGAAACGTATGTCCGCCAGCGTGAATCCAAGCTTCGAATTCGTAGTTGGACTGTTCCATGCGGCGACGACCACCAATCTGGAAGAAATCCGGGTGCACAGGCATTCTGTACAGGAGCAACTGGTAGGCGTCGAGGCCAGTATCTTTAGGTGAAGTCGTCATGGTGGTTGCCTTTTGGATCCGTCCTTCAAAGATGCCCCGTACATGCTTGGGGCAGTTTTCAGTGTTGCCCTCGCGACCGTGCAAGCGGCAAGGCGGTATTCTCGCGTTTCAAATCCCCGCTGCAACCCTGATAGTTGAAGAAACACAGCATTGTTTTCAACGTCTCGAAGATTCGTGAGTGTCTACGCATGCAAGAAATTCCCGTTGGCCCACAGGCGCGACTCCGAGCCATCGATCAGGCCATGGGCGTTGAATTTCGCCCATTGCAAGGGCATCGTGAGGAATCTGCACCCAAGGAAACCTTGGAGGCCATCGAACTACAGGTGCAACAGGCATTTCCGTTCTCGCCCAGTTTGGCCCAAGCGACCAGGCCAGTCTTCGGCGAGGGCAATCCACATGCTGACCTCGTCTTTGTTGGCGAGGCCCCCGGGGCTGAGGAAGACCGCACTGGTCGCCCATTCGTCGGGGCCGCGGGCCAGAAACTCGATGAAATTATTTTAGCTATGGGACGGACGCGCCAGGACGTCTATATCTGCAATGTCCTCAAGGCCCAGCCGCCCCAAAATCGCACACCGCTGCCCGATGAAATCGCCATCAACGCCCCATTCCTCGTGGCCCAACTGCGGTGCATTGAGCCCAGAGTCATTGTCGCGCTGGGCGGTCTCGCCACCAAGTTCTTGCTAGAAACTGACTTGGGCATCACAGCGCTTCGGGGGCAGTGGGGCACCTGGACCAGCTCAGAGGGTGACTGCACGTGCTGGGTGATGCCTACCTTTCATCCGGACTATCTCCTGAGGGAATACACGCCTGAGGTTCGTGGCCAAATGTGGGCTGATATGCAGGCAGTGATGGAGCGCCTCGATGAGGCATCCTAAGGAAGCCCATAAAAAGCCAAGGCCTGTTGCAACCGCTGTCTGGAAACCCCGAATAGGACTCCAAGACACGCCCTTAACGGTTCGTCGTCTTTCAAATCTTGCCCCCCCCACAAGGAGCTCGTTTCACTAACGGTTAGTGGCGAGCTCTCTTTTTGGCAAGAAAGCGCCTCAGGCACTTGGTTCTCTTGTGGAGTCAATCCAGATGGTGACTGGGCCGTCATTCACCAGTTCCACCTTCATCGCCGCGCCAAACCAGCCCGTGGCCACGTTTAACCCATGCGAGGACCGCAGGGTCTCAACCGTTGCCTCGACCAGCCGCTCGCCTTCTGCTGGTTCCGCTGCGCGTATGAAACTTGGCCGAAAGCCCTTTCGGCAGTCGCCCGCAAGGGTGAATTGGCTCACGACAAGTATGGCGCCACCCGTGTGGGTAACTGAAAGATTCATGCGGTCATCGGTATCGGGAAAGATGCGTAGGCCTGCGATCTTGTTTGCCATCCATGCGACATCGCGATCGTTATCGCCGTGTATGCCGCACAACAGCACCAGCAACCCATGCTCAATGGCCGAAACGCGGTCGGGGTCACTGGCGCGCACTGCCGCACGTGTCACACGTTGGACAAGCGCAATCATGCGCCGCCCGCTGCAATGCCCGCAGCGGTAATCATCGCGGTGCCCTGTTCGTCGATTATTTGCTGGCGGTAGTCAATGAGTTCCATGTCACTGGGTTGCACAATGCCAACCATGGCGCGCGCAGCGCCAAGGCACGACCAGCGAGTTGGGTTCTGATGCCACTTGATCGCGTCATCGATACTCTCAAGATCGCCAGTCATCATCGTCCCGATGAATTCGCGGTCATGCCGTTCGACATCAATCTGGCGATCCTCATCAACAGGCCGAGGCTCGCCAAAGCGCGGTCCTACGTGACTCAAGTCGCCCGTTGCGATGACTAGGGTTCGTCCGCCGGCGGCATCAAGTACCTCACGTGCAACCTCATTGAATCGCTCGGGTGTGATGCGTGCAGACTCGTCATCGTCGACAGGTGGCTGCAATGGGTCGGGAAGCAACGCGCCGATAACGGGAATCTCCCCAAGTGCAACAGTGATCCATGGCGCTTGCATTTCGATGCCGTGATCGGCAAGGTGATCGAGTTCATCCACGATGGAACATTCGCCAAGTTGATCGACCAGCGCTTCGATGACGGGGGTGTCTGCTTCAAGTCGCCCAAGTGGTGACTGCACACCCACTCGAGTAAGTACAACACCATCGCCAATGCCATAGTGATTGTTGCCAAGCAATACGATTCGATCTGCGCCAGATGTGCGTGCGGCGTGGTACACCGCCGCATAGATGGGCCAAACAACATGGTGATCGAGTCGTGGTGACAACAGCCCGCGCACGGGGAATTCAATTTCCGGGTCTTCCGTCTCATCCATCCAGCCTTCGATCAAGGCGCGAACGCTGGTCGAGTCATCACCAATCAAGCCACCTTGTCGCATAGGCAGCACACCTTCGGCGTGAATGGCGGCTCGGCGTTGTTGCTCCAAAGTCGAGCAGGTCGGGCCCCACAGCAAGCCAACTTCGTCAAGTGACCGGACCAATTGCAGCACTTCTGTTTCTTTGGCGCCGCCATGATCGGCAATTTGTTTCAGCGTCCACTCCCCGTTGAGGTGTGGCAGGGCCTTCATCACGCCTGGTGCGACCACCATGGTTCGCTGAGCGAGGCCTAGTGGGTCTTGTAGGGCAACGCCCTTTCGATCACCCTGCGAGACGTGCTGTGGCATGATTCGCCGCAGGTGTGGTCGCTGTAGGTGCTCTGGGATATCTTCTGAGGGTCCGGGAACCGGTAAATTTGATTGATCGTGGGCCATTGCCACCTCCGAATGAAGTTGGGCAGGGTATCACCCCGATTCCTATCTTCGTACGGCAATAGCGGAGCGTTGTGTCCGTTCCGTATGAAGTAATAGGGCCCAAAAGGGCCCTTCTACCGGTACACTCATGGGCTCGGCAGGGCAGAATCCTGCAGAGTCACTGCTTAGATCAAATTGTTCACCATGCCCGGGCATCGTCCCAACGGGCTGCGGAGACTTCGACCGATGCCTCGACTGTTCATCTCCCTTACTGCGATTGCCGCCCTGAGCGTGCTTTTGATCTTCGGTTCCTTGGCAAGCATTGCCCATGCACAAGGTGCCCCTAAGCCTCCAGGTAAGGGCGAGCCCGCCGCTCAGCCCACTCCGGCAAAGCCAACTCCTACTAGTAAGCCGACCCTGACACCATCAGTTCGGCCAGGGCAATCAGGCAAGGGGCCCCTTCCACCAGGTCTTGTGCGACCAGGTACGCCTCGCCAGCCCGCTGCGCCAGCCAAGCCACAGGTGATCACCGCTACGCCAGCAAGCATTGAGCTGGGTGAATTCTCGACCGCCGAAACCAAGGCAGGTGCTGTGACGCTCACCAACACGAGCGATGCAGCGGTGACCGTCCGCAGCGCCAAGGCGTCGTGCGGCTGCACGACCGCGGACTTCAAACGCAACACCGTGCTTGGCCCTGGGGAGTCAACTGAAGTCACGGTTCGAATGCGTGGGGGACCCTCTGCTCGCGTCCTGAACAAAACGGTGACGTTTACCATCGACGGCTATCCTCAACTGAAGGTGCCGATCAAGGGTAAATCAATTCTCTACGTTGCCATGAAGCCCAACAAGGTTGGGACGCAACTCAATCCAGATGGCAAAGTTGTACTTGAGTCTATTGATGGAAAGCCCTTCAAGATCACTTCGGTGAATCCGCCTGTCATCGAGGGCATCGTCGATGAAGCGAAGGCTCGGCACGAAGTCAAGATCAATTGGGAGCGGTTTCACAACGAAGCGCAAAACGCTCGGTTGACATTCTTCTATGACCACCCAAAGTGCGATCAGTTCTACACAATTGTCTCTTTGACAAGGGAAGAGCGTACGAAGCTCAACGAGAAGATTCGCGGGGCAAAGACCAAGCCATTGCCATCTGGTTCGACAGCCAACGCTGGACCCCAGCAGCCACCAGTCGTGCGAAACGTCGATCTTGTGACGCTCGTCAATGGTGGCGACACCGCCGGTGTGAAGAAGCGTTTGGAAGCCGGGCAGTCGGTCAACAGCGCTGACGGAAACGGTTTGTCACTGCTCGCTTTGGCGGGCAAAGAAGGCAATGTCGAGATGATCACGCTGCTACTGGACAACGATGCGGAGATCGACATCCGTGATCGTGTGGGCCGAACGCCACTGATGCATGCGGGCACGTCACGTAATGCCCAGGCCATTCGCCTGTTCATCGAGCGTGGCGCAGATGTCAACGCACGCGACAGTTTCATCGGCGGCCCTTTGGCCTGGACCTCAGGTTTCGGCACGGCTGAGTCCGTGCAGGACCTTCTTGATGCGGGCGCGCAAGTGGAAACGGTCAGTGGCGCAACGGGCTACACCCCACTTATCTGGGCGGCAGGATTTGGCGATGCTGAGTCCGTGCCGATGTTGCTTGAAGCGGGCGCGAATGTCGAGGCGAAGGGCTCTATCGAAGGCAACACAGCTTTGATGCACGCGGCCAAAACAGGCAAAATTGAATCGCTGCACAGCATGCTGAAGACGAAGGCAGACAAAGAAGCCAAGAACAGCATGGGTCAGACAGCGCTACTTGTTTCAGCTGGTCATCCCGCTGGTTCGGTAGAGAAGATCCAGGCCTTGCTTGATGCTGGCTGCGACATCACTGTCGTGGACAACAATGGCCGGACAGTGCTTGACCTCGCTTCTGCTCGTACCGATGTGGGTGCCGGGGCCGTCGTGGCCCTGCTGAATGAGCGTCTCCCCAAGGCGGAGTGATCCCACTGATAATCTTGAACAACATTGCCGCCGGCGGGGCCCATCCCGTCGGCGGCGTTGCATTCTCTTCTACAATGCCGGGATGACAACACAGACCACCACCCCTGCAACTTGGCAACGTCTGGCGGAGGCCTCTCGCCGCTGGAACACGATCAACTCCATCACCGGTTTGCTCCATTGGGATCAGGAAACCAAAATGCCCAGCAACGGCATCGACCATCGTGGTCGACAGGTGTCGCTCCTGGCGCGGATGGCGCATGAAGAAGCAACATCGACACAGGTTGGTGAGCTGATCGCCGAATGTGAGGCTGACAGCGATCTGACTGCCGACCCCACGAGCGACACGGCTACCAATCTCGTGCGCCTTCGGCGGGACTACGATCGGGCGACGAGGTTGCCCTCGGCGCTCGTGGGTGAAGAAGCGGAATTGGCTACTCAGGCGCAGCATCACTGGGCAAAGGCACGAGCGGCAGATGACTTTTCGCAGTTCCAGCCATGGCTGACCAAAGTGATCGATTTGATGCGCCGTAAAGCCGAGTGCTTCGGTTGGGCCGATGGTGGTGAGCCGTGGGACGGATTGGCGGAGGACTATGAACCAGGCTGCACGGCTGCCTGGGTCGAGACGGTATTCACGCCGCTTCGTGAGCGTCTGCAGGGCTTGCTCGATCGCGTCATGGGATCTCGTACGCCTCCGAGTAACGCGTTCAACGAGCTGTGTCTTCCAGTCGACGCGCAAGAGCGATTTGTACGTTCAATTGCAACACAGATCGGATTCGACTTCGATTGTGGACGGCTTGATGTGTCAACGCATCCCTTCTGCAGTGGCTTTCACCCGACGGATGTCCGCATCACGACACGCTTCCACGAAAACAATCTGAACGATGCCATCGGTTCAACCATGCACGAATGTGGGCACGGTATCTACGAACAGGGGCTTCGTCGGGATATGGCCGGATTGCCCTTGGGCAGTGCGGTGTCGCTTGGTATCCACGAGTCACAAAGCCGGATGTGGGAGAACCAAGTTGGCCGCAGCGAGTCATTTTGGCATTGGTGTCATGGCGAATTGAACAAGACATTCGGCAGCGCTGTTGCAGGATTGTCATTTGAGGATGTGTACGGCGGCGCGAATATCGTTCGTCCAGATTTCATTCGCGTCGAAGCGGACGAAGCGACGTACAACATGCACATCATGATTCGCTTTGAGTTGGAGCGGCTCATGCTCAAGGGTGAACTCGACGCTGCAGATGTCCCAACGGCGTGGAACGAGCGCTACCGTGAGTATCTGGGCATTGACGTGCCTGACAACACACGCGGTTGTATGCAGGACATTCACTGGTCGATGTGTGCGATGGGCTACTTCCCGACGTACACGTTGGGCAACTTGTATTCGGCGCAGTTGTACGAGGCTGCATGTGTCGCAATGCCCGACCTTGAGGCGGGCTATGCCAAGGGCGAGTTCGCACCGCTTCGAACGTGGCTCAACGATAATGTGCACGTCCATGGACGTCGCTATGAGGCAGCTGAGTTGTGCCAAGTCGCCACCGGCAGTCCGTTGAGCGCAGATCCACTGATGCGGCATCTTGAGTCCAAACTTTCTGCAATCTATGGGCTCTAGATCTATTGGCTACTGAGCAATGGGGTGCATCCATAAGCCCCCTGGGACCAGGCCGCTGCGGCGGCCTGTGACGGCACTGAGCGATGCGGGCACGCCATCGAGTTCCAACAAGGCCAATACCGCCATGGCAGCAGCTTCACGTGCCCCGTGGCCCTCGAGTGCTGCGGTGGGACGCTTGGCAGACGACTCAATGGCTGCCATCAGTGGGGCGTGATGCACTGAGCCTCCGGCCATATACAGCGATCCATCGCCGAGTGCTGCGGCCTTCTGGCCAATAACACGACCGAGCACCGCCGAGAGGGTGGCTGCAGCATCCTCAAGGGGCAGTGCATCCAGTTGGTCGAGCAGGGGTATTGCACAGTCCGCTTCGCCCATGGCGGCTGTCGAAGCAGTTGCGTTGAAGAGGGTATGCGCCATGGCTTGCGCAATAGTCACGTGAACTGTGCCGCACGCAGCACAGGCACCGCCCTCATCGAAGGGCTGATCGAGCCGTCGCCTGGCAAACGTATCCAGCAGTTGGTTGCACGGGCACAGGTCGAGGCCACGGACCTCCTCTATCGCACCGTTTGCTGTGAGCAGTGTCGCGTTGGCAAAGCCGCCTAAATTCACCACGATGCATGGCGCATGGTGGCGATAGAGCACCCAGTCCGACAGTGGCGTCAGCGGTGCGCCTTGCCCGCCACAGGCGAGGTCTCCATATCGCTGCCCAGTGACAACTGGTACACCCGTTGCCACCACGATGGGTGACGGGTCCAGCAACTGCCACGTGTGGGGTGGCCGGTGATGCACAGTTTGGCCGTGGACGGCGATGCATGTGATCTCAGACCAATCAATGCTGGATATCTGAATGGCCTTTGCAATTGAGTGGCCCAGCGATGTTGCCGCCCAGGCGATGGTGCTCGCAGGCAGGGGCTCGCCCTCAGCGAGCTGTCGCAGCACCGTTGATTCCTCTCCTAATGCTGCATGATGGTGCAATGTCACCGTGGCCTGCATTGACATGCCTCGCCCTGTGGCTTGTACAACAGCGATATCGATGCCATCGAGGCTCGTGCCAGTCATTACGCCCAGGGCATTTCGAAGCGGTGGTGGGGCCGAATCTGGTACAACCTCGCCCTCTGTTTGTAGGAGATCAGCAGTCATGGGCATGCGTGTATTGGTAACGGGGGGCGCTGGGTTTATTGGTTCCCATTTGTGCCGTCGGCTCTTGGATGAAGGGCATGAGGTACTTTGCCTGGACAACTTTTTCACAAGCTCGCGCAGAACAATTGAGCCCATGGAGTCTGAACCGGGATTCACGTTGGTGTGTCATGACATCATCGATCCATACTTCCCTGAAGGCCCTGTCGACCGTATCTACAATATGGCGTGCCCAGCCGCCCCGGGACACTACCAGTACAACCCGGTTCGCACGATGAAAGCGTCTGTGCTTGGCCTCATCAATATGCTCGGGATGGCCCGGGCCACTGGCGCTCGAATTCTGCAGGCCAGTACGAGCGAGGTCTATGGAGACCCAGAAATTTCACCACAGCCCGAAAGTTATCGCGGAAGTGTGAATCCCATTGGGCCTCGAGCGTGCTACGACGAAGGCAAACGAGCGGCAGAGACTCTGTGCTTTGATTACCACCGCGAGCACAAGGTGGACATTCGCGTGGCCCGCATCTTCAATACATTCGGGCCCAATATGCACCCCTTTGACGGGCGGGTTGTGAGTAACTTCATTCGCCAGGCACTCGCTGGAGAGGACATCACGCTCTTTGGCGATGGTGGACAAACTCGGTCGTTTTGCTTTGTGTCCGACCTTGTCGATGGCCTCATGCGGCTGATGGAGGCTAATGGGTTGACGGGCCCGGTCAACCTTGGCAACCCAGTTGAGCGGACGATTCGCGACTTGGCCGAGCACGTTATATCGATGACGCAGAGCAATGCTCAGATTGTGTATCGCCAGTTGCCGCCAGATGACCCCAAACAGCGGCGACCAGACATTACGCTGGCAAGTGAATGCCTTGGGTGGTCGCCGGAGGTCTCGCTGAAAGATGGTTTGGCCGCGACGATCGAGTACTTCAAAGGGCTCGA